>CAIZMV010000047.1 GCA_903934195.1 uncultured Acidimicrobiaceae bacterium
AAAGTTCTGAAAGAAATCAAGACACGTGGTGACATTGTTTTGTTCATCGACGAAATCCACACACTTGTAGGTGCTGGTGCTGCTGAAGGCGCAATCGATGCTGCAAGCATTCTTAAGCCAATGCTTGCTCGTGGTGAATTGCAAACAATTGGTGCAACCACAACAGACGAATACCGCAAGCATCTTGAAAAAGACCCTGCACTCGAGCGTCGTTTCCAGCCAGTAAAGGTTGAAGAACCAACTGTTGCTCACACAATCGAAATTCTCAAGGGTGTTCGCGACAAGTACGAAACTCATCACCGCGTCACAATTACCGACCAAGCAATCGTTGCAGCAGCCAACTTGGCTGACCGCTACATCGCTGATCGTTTCTTGCCAGACAAAGCAATCGACCTTATTGACGAAGCTGGTTCACGTCTTCGCATCAAGCGCATGCAAACACCTCCAGATCTCAAAGATCTTGAAAACCGTGTATCTGAAGTGCAAGAAGCAAAGAAGAAGGCCATCGAAGACCAGCGCTTCGAAGAAGCTGGCCGCTTGCGCGACCAAGAGCGTTCATTGCTTGAAGAGAAGTCTGAAAAAGAAGCTGAAATCAAGGCATCTGGCATCAACTTGTTTGACGAAGTCGACGAAGAAGCCATTGCAGAAGTGCTCAGCATCTGGACCGGTATTCCTGTGTACAAACTCACAGAAGAAGAAACCGCAAAGCTTCTCAACATGGAAGCCGAACTGCACAAACGCATCATCGGCCAAGAAGATGCCGTCAAAGCTGTTTCCCAAAGCATCCGTCGTACACGTGCCGGTCTGAAAGACCCACGTCGTCCTAGCGGTTCGTTCATCTTCCTCGGACCAACTGGTGTTGGTAAAACAGAACTTGCAAAGACCCTTGCCGAATTCTTGTTCGGCGATGATCAAGCACTCATCACGCTCGACATGTCTGAGTACATGGAAAAGCACACCGTTAGTCGTCTCGTTGGTTCGCCTCCGGGATACGTCGGTTACGAAGAAGGCGGCCAACTCACTGAAGCAGTGCGTCGCAAGCCATTCTCTGTTGTGTTGTTCGACGAAATCGAAAAGGCTCACCCCGACGTGTTCAACACGTTGTTGCAGATCCTTGAAGAAGGTCGTCTTACAGACAGCCAAGGCCGCAGTGTTGACTTCCGCAACACAGTCATCATCATGACAAGCAACTTGGGTACTCAAGACTTGCGCAAAGCAAATCTTGGTTTCACCACTGGTGACCAAGCTGTTTCATACGACCGTATGAAAGACAAAGTCAACGATGCATTGAAGTTGCACTTCCGCCCTGAATTCTTGAACCGTATTGACGAAACAATTGTGTTCCATGAATTGGCTAAGAGCGAAGTTATCCAAATGGTTGACATGATGATCAAGCGCCTTACCGGCCAACTTGAATCACAAGGTCTTGGCATTGAGCTCACACAGTCTGCAAAAGAACTTTTGGCGGATGTTGGGTACGACCCGCAGATGGGTGCTCGTCCTTTGCGTCGTGCAATTCAACGTCAGATCGAAGATCAACTGTCTGAGAAGATTCTGTACAAGCAATTCTCTGCTGGCCAGATCATCGTTGTTGATACTGAAGACGACCCAGACAATGTCGGAAAACGTCGTATGACATTCCGTGCTGTTGAAGGCATCGTTGCGCCAAGCGAACCACCACTCGCTGGTGACACGCCTGCTGCTGTCGAGTGACCCGCAAGATAATCACTCGCATCGCAGCGTCAATCGCTGCAGTTATTGTTCTGTCGTCATGTCGTGTCGACTCAAACATCACGCTTGCAGTGAAGCCAAACGGCACTGGCAACATTTCAGTTGTTATCACTGCTGATAAAGACATCGTTGCCAAAGCACCTGGCCTCAAAGCTGATGTGCGAACTGATGACCTTGTTGCGGCTGGTTGGAAAGTTGACGGCCCGACCGATACGAAAGACGGCGGACTCACCATCACCTTGACTCATGATTTCATGGGGCCAGCAGAGGCAACCACTTTGCTAGGGCAAATCAGCGGCACCCGCGGACCACTTCATGAAATGGTCATTACCCGCACTGGCAAAGACACGAATAGCACGTACACCTTGGCTGGCCGGCTAGAAGTAAATGGTGGCCTGGAAGCATTCGCCGACGACGCCACATTGAATCTTCTCGGTGGCGCGCCATACGTGGCAGATGTGCAAGCAGCCGGCCTTGACCTTGGTGACGCAGTCGGAATCACATTCAATGCTGTTCTGCCTGGCGAAGTAAACGACACAACTGGGCAAGCAACAGACGGCGTGATTACATGGCGAGTGCCAATGGACGGCACTCCCACAAGTCTCGCTACCAGTGTTACCAACGTTGATATCGCATCAAGCATTTCGCGATTCGCCAAAGTGTTGGTTCTTGGTCTGCTGTATTTGTGGTTAATTGCCTCTGTGATCCTCATCTTGATGGTGTTGCGCGCTCGTAATAGACGACGCCCCACACCCCGCATATAAAGTCACGGTGTGGCAAAACTTCGACTCATTCATCGGTGCTCTGAGTGCGGAGCATCATTTCCAAAATGGTCTGGTCAATGCTCTGTGTGCACCGCATGGAACTCACTTGTTGAAGAAGTAGAAGGCCCCGAAGAATCTCGCGTCTCGCTTGCTGCTGGTCTTGCACTTGTTCCTCCTGGTCTTGCAACACCTATCGGCGATGTGAACCCCAACGAATCAGATCCTGTGCCAACAGGTATCGACGAACTTGATCGTGTACTCGGTGGCGGTCTTGTTCCTGGCTCTGTCACTTTGCTTGGTGGTGAACCCGGTATCGGAAAGAGCACATTACTCTTGCAACTTCTTGGTGGAGCAAAAGGGCCTTCTCTGTATGTCACAGCTGAAGAAAGCGCACAACAAGTTCGTTTACGTGCAGACCGACTTGGTGCCATTAGCCCCGACTTGTGGTTGCTTCCCGAAATGTCATTGCCGAACATCATCGCCGCCATCGACAAGATCTCTCCATCGCTAGTTGTTATCGACTCCATCCAAACCGTGGTCGACCCTGAACTTGGTTCATCACCAGGTTCTGTAGTGCAAGTACGCGGGTGTGCACACCGTTTGGTTCAAGAAGCAAAGCGTCGCAATATTTCTGTTGTGCTTGTTGGTCACGTCACCAAAGAAGGTGGCCTCGCTGGTCCACGTGTTCTTGAACATGTTGTCGACACTGTGTTGTCATTCGAAGGTGAACGACACAATGCGTTGCGCCTCATGCGCGCAGCAAAGCATCGTTTCGGCCCAACTAACGAACTTGGGTTATTTGAAATGACTGAAGCTGGCCTTGTTGGTGTTCCCGACGCCAGCCAGTTGTTCCTCACAGATCGTCGCACCGGAGTTCCTGGCTCTGTCGTTGTTCCTACTATCGAAGGCCAACGCCCACTGCTAGTAGAACTGCAAGCACTTACCAATCAAGTCAGTGCATCAGTTCCTGCGCGCCGCAGTGCACAAGGTCTCGACCAAGGCCGACTATCAATGTTGCTTGCTGTGCTTGAACGTCGTGCACGCATCAGCTTGTCAGGGCACGAGGTATATGCATCTGTTGTTGGCGGAGTAAAACTCACAGAGCCAGGCGCAGACCTTGGTATGTGTCTCGCACTTGTCTCTGCAGTCTCCAACATTCCGTTGCCGGCAGACCTTGTAGTTATTGGCGAAGTTGGCCTTGCAGGTGAAGTGCGCCAAGTCGGTCACTTGGCCCGTCGCCTCAACGAAGCATCACGTCTTGGTTTTACGCAGGCCATTGTTCCGGCAAGTGCTCCTGATATTCAGTCTGGTTGCACCATTCGTCGTGCCAGCACTTTAAATGAAGCATTGGCATTGGCCGGCTTCACCACAAACGGTTAATCACTCCGCCTTAGCCACCATTCGAATAACAGCTGACCCAGAAGGACCTTTTGCTGCTGTCCATAGCGCAACTTCATGTCGTCCTGGCTTAAGCAAACGAGACAACAAAGTGCTGCGAAAAGTTGTACTCATTCCGTTACGTAGTCCGGCTAATTCAGAAATGACTCCAACTGCAACCCCATCAACAACGAGAAGGCCTTCTTCATTTGGTCCGAAATCACGACGCGCGGTTAAACGCCCCTGTACTTGAGCCGGTACAAAACCCAATCGTTCAGAACCAATGCCTGTGAAATCCTCAGGTTTATCAAGAGACCACGAAAGTTCTGTTTCGTTTTCTGCATTGGCGGAAAGATTTGTGCCAACCAATTCACCATTGACACCGGCGCGAGTAATGTCATCAACGTTTCCAGTTGAAGAAATCCATGAATCGTAATACTGAGCACGTTTTTGTACTGCAGAGAAAGCCGATGTCATCTGTGCTGTACCATCTGGCCAAATAATTGTGCGTGAGGTGCGAGCCGGACATGCATTCAGCAAATCTGCACCGTCTACTTTCCATCC
>CAIZMV010000048.1 GCA_903934195.1 uncultured Acidimicrobiaceae bacterium
AGAAATCGGGTTGCGCTTATGTGGCATTGCACTGGAACCTTTTTGGCCAGCGGCAAACCCCTCACGTACTTCGTTCACTTCTGTTCGCTGCAAGTGACGCAGTTCAACTGCTATTGATTCAAGAGTCGTGCCAACAGATGCACATGCATACAGGAATTCCGCATGTCGGTCACGTGCCACCACTTGTGTGGCAGGTACCGGCGTCAGCGACAAATGTTGTGCTACTCGGGCCTCTACTTCTGGTTCGATGTTTGAGTAGGTACCAACTGCACCAGACAACTTGCACACTGCGATTGCATCACGCGCGCGCAAGATGCGCTCACGATCGCGCTTTACTTGTGCGCCCCATAGTGCAACTTTCGCACCGAAGGTTGTTGGCTCTGCATGTATGCCATGAGTACGGCCAATCATGGCCGTGTTGCGATGTGTCGTTGCCAATGTGGTGATTACATCAATAAGGTCATTGAGCGAATCATGAATCAGTGTTGAAGCATCACGTAATGCCCAGCACAAACCAGTATCAACCACGTCGGTACTTGTCAGTCCGTAATGAATCCATGAACCGGCAGGGGCGCCAATGCTTTCCTGTAAAACGTCAACAAAAGCAGCCACATCGTGGTTGGTAATTGCTTCACGTGCTTCAACGCGTGCAACAAAAGCGGCGTCAATTACTGGTGCTTTGCGTCTGCACTCTTCAGCAACTGATTTCGGTACAACACCCGTAGCGGCTAACGCATCAGTAACAGCAAGCTCGATTTCGAGCCACCGAGACATCTTTGCCTCTTCTGAAAACAATGCATCAGTATCTGGCGTTGAGTACCGCTTGATCATTAACGCACCACCATGGCATCACGCGATGGGCCGGTGCCCACCATAGAAACAGGAATTCCTGTTTCGCGTTCGACAATCTTCACAATCTGTTGCGCGCTCTGTGGCAAGTCAGCAAACTTGGTGATTCCTTCAGTGCTCGATTTCCATCCGGGCAACGTTTCATACACCGGAACTGCATGCGCCAACATGTCGGGGCGGTCTGGGTAATTACGCATCACAGTGCCGTTCATGCTGTACCCAGTACATACCTTCACTTCATCGAACGTATCTAGAACGTCAAGCTTTGTCAGCGCAATTTCGGTTAACGAGTTTACGCGTGTGGCATGACGCAACATCACGGTGTCAAGCCAACCTGTACGACGACGACGGCCAGTAACGGTTCCGTATTCACGACCAATATCTACAAGTGCTTCACCAAGTGCATCGGTGAGCTCTGAAGGGAAAGGTCCCATACCTACGCGTGTTGTGTACGCCTTTGTTATTCCGACAATGCGATCAATGTGGCGTGGCCCAAGCCCACTGCCAACTGCTGCACCACCGGAAATTGGGTTCGACGAAGTTACGTATGGATACGTGCCGTGATCAATATCAAGGAACGTTGCTTGTGCGCCTTCCAACAAAATGTTCTCTCCGCGTTCGCGGGCATCATGCAACAAGTTCACAGTGTCAGCAACATACGGTGCAAGGCGTTGCGCGTATGCGACAAACGCTGACACAACTTCTTCTACATCAAACGTGTCGCCGCCTACATCGCTTACTTCTCGACGAGCGGCTATTGCACGTTCGCGCACGCGCTGTTCGAAACTCTTGATATCAAGAACTTCACCAACACGAATACCGGCTCGCTTGACCTTGTCAACATACGCAGGTCCGATGCCCTTCAATGTTGTGCCAATTTTCCCATCACCGCGCGCAGCTTCAAGAGCTGCATCCATGGCTTGGTGCCACGGGAAAATCAGATGCGCAAGGCTAGAAACTTTCAAACGTGCAGTGGAGATGCCGCGCGATTCAAGAGCGTCAATTTCCTTAAACAAAGTTGGCAAGTCAACAACGACACCGTTACCAATAACTGGGGTAACTGTGTCGTAAAAGACGCCACTTGGTGTCAGCTGTAACGCGTACTTTTGATCACCAATAACAACGGTGTGGCCGGCATTGTGGCCGCCTTGATAGCGAGCAACAATCTGATGAGAAGCGGCAAGGAGGTCAATAACTTTGGCTTTGCCCTCGTCACCCCACTGGGTACCTACAACAACGGTGACGCTCATACACGCTCCTCCTTCGGAACGTGAATTAACTCTACTTGGTACAGGCGAAACTCATCCGCTCCCTTTCATCGCCCGCAGGTAGATTTCTCTATGTGACCGCAATCCTTCGCCGCCAGACATGGTCGTCCATGACCAATGCCGACAGGGAGGCACTATGCCACCGCGGCCTCGACGACATCTTCGACGCTGGTCTGCGCGCCTCTATTGGTGCCCTTATTGAAGACGTTCGTGTTCGAGGCGACCAGGCGGTGTGCGACGCGCTCCAGAAATTCGACGGCATCACTCTGACTCCAAGCCAATTACGGGTTTCAGCGCAAGAGATCGCAGATGCACGCATCGACCCAGCCATCGAGAACGCCATCATTGACGCCATTTCTCACTTACGCGCCTTCAACGAAGAGCTGCGTGAGAGGTCGAGCGATTGGCAGATGGAGCTGGAAAACGGCCTCATCGCCGGCGAGAAGATCACGCCTATTTCCAGTGTCGGTCTATTCGTGCCAAGCGGCAAGGCCAGCTATCCATCAGTTGCCTGCCAACTTGGCGTTCCTGCAGTTGTTGCGGGTGTGCAAAACATCGTTTTGGTCGTGCCGCCCGTCCCTGGCGGCAACGGCGAAGTTGACCCTGCTGTATTAGTGGTGTGTCGCCTTCTTGGAATCACCAACGTTTTTCGCATCAATGGCCCTGCTGGAATTGCAGCTCTTGGTTTTGGCACCGAGACAATTCCACGCGTGCGCAAAGTGGTCGGACCAGGAAGTCCTGCAGTCACGTTGGCTCAAGTGGAAATGCAACGCCATGGTCTAGCCACCATGATGCTGCTTGGCCCAACAGAAAGCCTTCTTGTTGCAGACCACACCGCACATGTTGGCAAGGTTGCATCTGACCTTCTTATAGAGGCCGAACACGGCACCGATTCATCTGTTGTGCTTGTCTCCACTTCTGAAGAACTCATCGATGCAGTTGAAGCAGAACTACAGATTCAAATCGCAGATCTTCCCGATGTTCGCGCCGAAGCATGCCGCGCCTCACTCGGGCCGAACGGTGGTGCAGTACTTGTCTCCACATTGAATGAAGCAGTTGAAGTGGTCAACATGTACGCACCTGAACATTGTCAAATTGCAGTTGACGCACAGTACGAAGAACGTGTTGTTGATGCAATTGTCAATGCAGGCGAAATCTTGATTGGGCAACACACACCATTCAGTGCTGGCAACTTCATTATTGGTGCACCAGCATCTTTACCAACTAGTGGTTTTGCGCACGTGTCTTCCGGCATCACTGTTGAAGCTTTCCTAAAGCGCACTGCGGTTGCACAAGCAAATGAGCCGGCATTGCGTCGCATGGCAGACAACATCATTGCATTTGCAGACCACGAAGGTTTCCCTGCACACGGCAACGCAATCCGCCGCCGCTTTTCTTTGTAACTACACAGTTAGCGGAAACGCTGAAATAAACGAAACCATGTCGGCGGCAAGTTCTTCACCAAGATCTTCTTGAATAAAGTGACTAGCTCGATACACCTTGTGGTTGATGCCTGGTAATTGAGTACCCGGTATGCCATCGCGATATTGCTTACCCATTTCCATATAGGTGAAAGGGCAACGGTCGCCCCAAATGGTTAACACTGGTTTGGTAAATGTGTTGAACACTTCCCATGCAGCATCACCCTTCTCGCGTTCTTTGTCGTCGGCCGAAATCGGTACCAACATAGGAAAGCGGCGAGCGCCGGCAGAGAACTCGTGCGAGGGGAATGGGGCGTCATAAGCGGCAAGAGATTCTGGTGACAGTTTTGACAAACACCAACCCTGCACAATCTTCGATGGAGTGAGTTCTTTCACCTCTTGGGCATACATGCGCCATGCAAGAAAGTAGAACGCTGGGCCAGCCTCAACGAGTGCATGAACTTTGTCAGCGTTAATGCTGTCATCATCATTCACTGTTGCACGCCAATCCATATTCATCATGTCCTTCATGATTTGCGGATCAAACGGTTGTTGCGCGGTGATGAAAGGAACAGCTGGTCCTGAACGAGGCAAGCCCGTATTTGAAAACACAACGCGTGCGAATCGATCAGGAATTTCTGAAATGACTCGACCACCAACAAGGCCGCCCCAGTCTTGACCAAAAAATGTGAGATTCGTGAGATTCAACTTCTCTACTAACTCACGTACCCACGCAACATGGTTGCTGTATGTGTATGCCAGTTCGTCTGTTGGTTTATCTGAACGACCGAAACCAATAAGGTCCGGAACAATTACGCGGTAACCAGCAGCAACAAGCGGCGTCACCATCTTGTGATACAGGTATCCCCACATTGGTTCACCGTGTAACAGGAACATCGTTTCTTTTGCATCGCTCGGACCAGCATCTACGTATGCCATCTGCAACCCTGCACCGACTGTCACTTCATGAACAGGCCAGTCGTACCCAATTACATTCTTAAAACACGATTCAGGTGTACGCACCACTTCGCCAACAGTGGGGACAACACGACGTTCAGGCAAGCTCATTGGCGAAGTGAAGAAGCAACTGTCCTGCAGTAATTCACCACGGGATAACACATACCATTCAGACGGTTTTAACGGCCAGTGACAACAAGTTCTCCGTCGGCAACATCAACGGAGATGACACCGTCATCGCTAACGCGACCTTCCAAAATGATGATGGCTGCTCTATCTGCAATCTCTCGCTGAATGAGGCGCTTGAGGGGCCGAGCACCAAACGATGCATCGAATCCGCGAGTACCTAGCCACAAGCGAGCTGCCGCAGAAACTTCCAAAACCAATCGGCGCTCAGCCATGCGCTGAACCAGATGCTCTAACTGAATACCAACGATGTGGCTGAGGTCGTCTTCAGTCAACGAACGGAATCGCACGATTTCATCAATACGGTTCACGAACTCTGGACGGAAGTATTCAATTGGTTCGCCCTGCAAGTTGCTTGTCATGATCAACACAACATTGGTGAAGTCAACAGTGCGGCCTTGGCCATCAGTCAAACGGCCATCGTCAAGTACTTGCAACAAAATGTTGAACACATCAGGATGCGCCTTTTCCACTTCGTCTAACAACACAACGCTGTACGGACGACGACGAACAAGTTCTGTCAGCTGGCCACCTTCGTCATACCCGACATAACCGGGGGGCGCACCGATGAGGCGTGACACGGAATGCTTTTCCATGTACTCACCCATATCAATGCGAACCATTGCCTTTTCGTCGTCGAACAAATACTCAGCTAGTGCTCGGGCAAGTTCTGTTTTGCCAACACCTGTCGGGCCAAGGAACATAAACGAACCGATTGGTTTATCTGGGTCCGATAAACCGGCGCGGCTGCGACGAATGGCATTAGCTACTGCTGTCACTGCATCGTTCTGACCAATGACACGTTTATGCAACTGATCTTCAAGATGAACAAGCTTTGCCATCTCGCCTTCCAACAATTTACTTACGGGTACACCAGTCCATTTAGAAACAACTTCGGCAATGTCTTCAGCATCAACTTCTTCTTTC
>CAIZMV010000049.1 GCA_903934195.1 uncultured Acidimicrobiaceae bacterium
AACCGCCGCCAGCATAGTAGCAACAGCCCCCACAGTCTTTCCAGAACCAACATCACCCTGCAGACGGCGATGCATCGGAGTCCCTGAAGCAAGGTCTTTATAAATCTCACCGATTGTTCTCTTTTGCGCACCGGTAAGCGGGAACGGGAGCGCCTTCATGAACCCTTGAATGAGATGACCTGAGGTTTCATGGCTAAACCCAGCAGATTCTCGTTCCCATTGCGCTTTTTTCCCGACCAACATGAGCTGAACTCGCAGAACTTCATCGAAAGCTAAACGTCGACGAGCATTCTGATGCGCTTCAATCGATTCAGGTAGATGAATCGCCCGCATTGCTTCACCGCGACTGATGAAACCGTGTTCATCAAGAAGAGACTGCGGAACCGTGTCTGCAAAACCGCGCGGCGCACATTTATTGAGTGCATCTTCAATCCACGTTGCAAGGTCAGACGATGAAATGCGCACCTTCTCGCTCTGCGGATAAATAGGGACAATGCGGCCTGTTGCCTTCCCCACCGGGTCAACCAGTGGGTTTGTCATCTGTAACGAGCCGTTGAACAATTCAGGTTTTCCAAAGACTGCGACTTCCAAGCCTTTGTACAACTGTTTCTCGCGCCACCCCTGATTAAAGAAAGTGATGTTCAATCGTTTCGTTCCATCCGAAACTGCAACCTTCACCATCTTTTTGTTGTTGCGCGTAGTGAATGCTGATGTTGATTCAACAGTGACCACTACTAACGCAGGCACACCTTCAACAAGGTCTGCAATCATCGCCATATTGGTACGGTCGACATATCTGCGTGGATACGTCTCTAGTAAATCCAAAATGCTGCGCACCTCGAAAGCTTCAAGGGCAACCAGTGTCTTTGGGCCAACACCTTTGATTCGCTCAAGACCTAATTGATCAAGGTCGCGAAGGGTGAGCGGTGGATTACTCAACGCCAAAGAGATACGGATACAACGGCTGTCCGCCGCCATGAATTTCGACCGCTACGTCTGGCCGATTTTGTGAGACCCATGCAACGATCTGATCCGTCTGGGCCACGGTGGCGTCGTCTCCAGTAATGATCGTTAGCAATTCACGCTGGTCATCAATGAGGTGATCCAACAGTTGCGATGCTGCAGTGACCAATGTGCCTGCGATTGCAACAATGCCATCACCGCGAACAATTCCAATCCAATCGCCCGACGTCACTTGACCCGCATCTGTGTGGGTGTCGCGCACTGCCTGTGTAATTTCACCAGTGGCAACAGATTCAGCAACAGATGCCATTGATCGTGCGTTTGATTCTGCAGAAGCTTCTGGGTCATATGACACCAATGCTGCAAGCGCTTCTGGCATTGAGCACGTAGGAACAACGCGCACTTCTTTAGTAGTGAGCGAATCGACCTGTTGGGCAACGGGAATTATGTTTTTGTTGTTCGGCAGAATAATGACCTGTCGAGCATTCATATGTTCAACTGCAGCCAACAGTTCTGCTGTAGATGGGTTCGACGTTTGCCCACCAGAGATAACGCCTTGCACTCCCAATTGACCAAACAATTCTGCAATGCCACCACCACTCGCAACAGCAACAACTGCGCAGGTAACTGGCGGAAGTGCCGAAGAGGCTGGTCGAGACTGCACCGGTGCACCCAGAGCTGCTTCACGCGCTGCATGTTCATCTGCCACTTCTTCAAACAAATCAGTGACACGAATTTGACGCGGGCGGCCAGACAGCAACAACGGTGCTTCAATTGCAGCTCCGATGTCATTGGTATGGATATGGCAGTTGTATAAACCTTCTCCGCCGACAACAACTATGGAATCACCAATTGAGCCCCATGCCTTTTTAAATTCAGCAAGTCGAGAATCCTCAAGGTCGAGGAAATACATCACTTCGTAGCGCAACTCACTCACGTCAACACTGCCGTCACCAGAGTGACGCAATGAGACTGCTTCTAACTGCTCGACAGATGGTCCGTCAGATTCATCGGGCTCTGGCATTGCCTCACCATCGGCAACGTGAATTGCTGAATCGAGTAGCAACAAGAAACCAGCACCACCTGCATCAACTACGCCGGCATCTTTCAACACGGGCAACATGTCAGGCGTGCGTGCAAGAGCATCACGACCTGCAGTACGAGCAGCTTGCAAAGTTGCAGACAATGTTGCGCCGTTGCTAACTGCAACAGCGGCCGCATCTGCTGATTCACGCACAACAGTAAGAATTGTTCCTTCGATTGGCTTCAGCACAGCTTCATACGCAGCAGCTGACGCGCGCTTCAACGCTTCTGCCATTCGCGATGCATTCACTTTGCCGTCGGCGGATTCACTAATTGTGCTGGCAAGCCCTCGCAAGATTTGACTAAGGATGACGCCGCTATTTCCGCGAGCCCCCATCAGAGACCCATGACTAATTGCTTGGCACGTGGGCGCCATTGCATGGTCTGCGCCTTCGAGTTCGGCGACAACGGCATCAAGGGTGCGAGCCATATTGGTGCCAGTGTCGCCGTCAGGCACTGGGTACACGTTCATCCGGTTGATGCCAGGGGCGTGAGCCTTCATCGCGTCGCGGAAGGTCACTACCGTTTGGCGGACCTCATCTGCACCGAAGAGTTCCATGGCTGCCACAGAGTTGAGGCTAGTAAAGAGGGCGCACCCTTTGCGTATCTCACGGGGAATTGGGAGATATTTGCCAATTTCCTCTGAATCTCTGCCCTTCCTAGTTGGGGGGTCTTTGATCTGGCTGATACATTAAGAAACTGCGTTCGGAAGACGTACATCGCCTTCCCATAACCGAAGAGGATTCCAAAATGGCTGCAGTATGTCAAGTGTGTGGCAAAGGCCCATCGTGGGGTATGTCAGTGTCTCACTCACACGTGCGCACCAAGCGTCGTTGGAGCCCGAATATCCAGCGCGTTCGTGCAATGGTAAACGGCACACCCCGACGTGTACACGTCTGCACCGGCTGCATTAAGTCCGGCAAGATCACCAAGGTCGGCCGCTAAGGCCATTGCCATGCAAGGTGTTATCAAGGCATTCGATCCAACAAGCGGAGACGGTGTCGTTGTATGTGACACCGACCTAGCTGATTACACCCTTGCGCCTAATGCGCTTGAGGGCTCAATCTTTCGTATGTTGCGCCAAGGCCAACGCGTCGTATTCACTCTTGATGCCTCTGGGCGTGCCACACGTCTCAGCCTCGGTTCAGAGTCCGATATGGGCACCCCTGCCGTTTAGTTCTTAGACTCTTACTATTCACCGGTTCCCCCCGAACCTTCACGTAAATCCAAGGATCGCTCATGGCTGCAACTACTGGTAACGCACGGCTCACTCAATGGGTGAAAGATTGGGCAGATGTTCTTGAACCTGACGCCATCTATTGGTGCGACGGTTCAGCTGACGAATACGAACGTCTCTGCCAATCACTAGTTGATGCTGGCATCTTCACAAAGCTTGACGATGCAAAGCGCCCGAACAGCTACTGGGCACATTCTGATCCAGGCGATGTTGCGCGAGTTGAAGACCGCACATTCATTTGTTCAACAGATGAATCAGATGCAGGTCCGAACAACAACTGGCGCGAACCATCAGAGATGCGTGCTGAGATGATGAGTTTGTACAAGGGCGCCATGAAGGGCCGCACTATGTATGTGGTTCCTTTTTCAATGGGCCCACTCGGATCGCCAATTGCACATATCGGAGTTCAGTTGTCAGACAGCCCATATGTCGCTGTCAACATGCGCATCATGACCCGTATGGGCCAAGGCGCACTTGATGTTCTTGGAAACAATGATTGGGTGCCATGCGTGCATTCAGTGGGCGCTCCCCTTGCACCTGGTCAGAAAGATTCTGCTTGGCCATGCAACCCTGACAACAAATA
>CAIZMV010000050.1 GCA_903934195.1 uncultured Acidimicrobiaceae bacterium
GAGAACTCATTCTTCGGGTCATACACATACGCGATACCGCCAGACATTCCGGCAGCAAAGTTGCGACCAGTTGCGCCGAGAACTACTACGTTGCCACCTGTCATGTACTCACAACCATGGTCGCCAACACCTTCAACAACAGCAGTTGCACCTGAGTTACGAACACAGAAGCGCTCGCCGACCATGCCGCGAATAAAGATTTCGCCACCAGTTGCGCCGTAACCAATGACGTTGCCAGCAATCACGTTGTCTTCAGCCACGAACGGAGAATCAGGGTGTGGGTGCAACACAATGCGACCGCCAGATAAGCCCTTACCTAAGTAGTCATTGCTGTCGCCTTCGAGGCGCATGTCGACACCTGATGGCACGAATGCACCGAAGCTTTGACCAGCAGAGCCAGTGAAGTTGATAGTGATGGTGCCGTCTGGCAGACCCTCGCCTCCCCACTTCTTCGTTATCTCATACCCGAGCATTGTTCCGACTGTGCGATTGACGTTACGAATCGGTAGCGAGATAGACACTGGTGTCGCGTCAGCCAGAGCAGCCTTCGACAAAGCAATCAATTGATTATCAAGAGCCTCTGCAAGACCATGATCTTGTGCAACAGACATGAATGGGGTTGATGAATACGGATTCTGCGGAACAACGAGCATTGGCGAAATATCCAAGCCCTGCGCCTTCCAATGATTCACTGCCTTCTCAGCATCAATAAGTTCAACGTGACCGACTGCTTCCTTCAGTGTGCGGAAACCGAGTTCAGCCAAATATTCACGAACTTCTTCTGCAATGTATTCAAAGAAGTTCACAACGAACTCAGGCTTACCATTGAATCGCTTACGCAATTCAGGGTTCTGTGTAGCAATACCGACCGGGCACGTATCCAAGTGGCACGCACGCATCATGATGCATCCGCTCACCACAAGTGGAGCTGTAGCGAAACCAAACTCTTCTGCGCCAAGCAATGTTGCAATAATGACATCGCGACCAGTTTTCATCTGTCCGTCTGCCTGCACCACAATGCGGTCGCGCAAGCCGTTCAACATCAAAGTCTGTTGTGCTTCTGCAAGTCCAAGTTCCCATGGGGCTCCTGCATGCTTCAAAGAAGTCAATGGCGATGCACCAGTTCCGCCGTCATGACCAGAGATGAGCACAACATCAGCTTTTGCTTTGCTGACGCCAGCAGCAACAGTGCCAATACCGACCTCGGCTACCAACTTCACATGAACGCGTGCTAATGGGTTCGCGTTCTTCAGGTCATGAATCAGTTGTTTCAGGTCTTCAATTGAATAGATGTCATGGTGAGGAGGTGGACTAATAAGTCCGACTCCAGGAGTCGAGTGACGAGTCTTAGCTACCCACGGATACACCTTGTAACCGGGCAACTGACCGCCTTCACCGGGCTTTGCGCCCTGTGCCATTTTGATCTGTAAGTCATCGGCATTCACCAAGTACTCGCTAGTCACACCGAAGCGACCAGAAGCAACTTGCTTGATTGACGAACGCTTTGAATCTCCGTTAGCCATCGGAACGAAACGCTCTGGGTCTTCTCCACCTTCACCGGTATTGCTCTTTGCACCTAAACGGTTCATTGCAATTGCAAGGTTCTCGTGCGCTTCAGCAGAGATAGAGCCGTAACTCATCGCACCTGTTGAGAAACGCTTCACGATTTCAGATACTGGCTCTACTTCATCAATAGAAATTGACGGACGATCACCTGTGCGCAGGTGGAACAAACCGCGCAATGTTGCGAGGCGTTCCGACTGATCATCAACATCTCGCGTGTATTGCTTGAACACGTCATACCGACCTGAACGAGTGGCGTGCTGCAAGCGGTACACAGTCTCTGGGTTAAAGAGGTGGTACTCGCCTTCGCGGCGCCACTGGTATTCGCCGCCTAGTTCAATGCGACGATGCGAGCGA
>CAIZMV010000051.1 GCA_903934195.1 uncultured Acidimicrobiaceae bacterium
GATGGTCGCCTCATCGTCGTTTCCGAAGATCGCCACACCGGATATGGCGCAAACGATTGCGTGGTGTCGGCAGTTGATAAATACCTAATCACAACGAAAGTTTCCTTCGCTGAAAAAGCCTGCTAACGATTCATCGTTAGCACTGTCGTAATGGAGGAAGGAGGGGGATTTGAACCCCCGGAGAGTTACCCCTCAATGGTTTTCGAAACCATCCCATTCGGCCGCTCTGGCACCCTTCCGCGCCTCAACGATATCGGTGCGAATGGCCATGCCCACTAAGGGAACTACGCCAACTGATTCGCTTTATTTGGTTGGAAAATTGATACTGCAGCTGCCGCAAGTGCGAAACCAATTGCCACTTTCCATCCGTTACGGAATCCTTCGATTCCTTCGGTCTGTGATTGCACTGTGACTACAAGTGCAACACCAACAGCCGCTCCCACTTGACGAAAGGTGTTGTTAATTGCGCTACCCACTGCGAATCGATTTTGTGGCAAACGCATAATCGTGCATGCAGACAATGCAGGAAACGTTGCACCAAGCCCAATTCCTAAAAAGAACATAATGGGCAGGAACGGAAACCATGGAGTTGGGTTTGTGTGCAAAAACAACACGGAAGCCATAACAGTGCTCGCCATAATCATTGGTCCTGCAATCAATAGACGCCTGTAACCAATTGAAGCCATTTTGCGACCCACAATCATTGATGTGATTGCAACGACGATTGGTGAAAGCACAGAGAACCAGCCTGCTTTTGTTGCGCTGAACTCCCAGATTGTTCGCTGAAACAATACGTTGTTCAAAATGTTTCCACTGAATGCAGCACCATAAAGAAAGGTTGAGATATTCGCCAAGGTGAAAGTGCGTTCTTTAAATAGTTCACCGGGCAACAGCGGATCTTTGTGATGTACAGACCGCCATGCAACAAGTAGCCCGAAGGAAAAAGCGACTGCGAACAGAGTTAGTACAGACGAATCACCCCAGCCGAGGGTTTCTGAACGCGAGATTCCCCACACCAACGATGCAACTGCAACAGTAAACACCACTGCAGCCACAATGTCTGGTCGTGATCCTTTCATTCGTGGTGATTCTGATGTCACGCGCCATGCAAGAACCAACGTAATGAAACAAATAGGCACATTGACCCAAAAAGCAGAACGCCAACCGAATGAGGAAACAAAGAATGCACCAAGAGTTGGACCCGATGCAACCCCAAGTGCACCGATAGAACCAACCCAGGCCATTACTTGTCCGCGTTTTTCTGGAGGGAAAACTCCGAGCAATAATCCTGTAGACGCTGGCACCATCATTGCCCCGCCAAGTCCCTGCACAGCACGACCAACTATCAGTAGTCCCATTGTTGACGCAATTGCGCATAGCAACGAGCCCACCAAGAAAAATCCTGTGCCTGTTATGAAGAATCGTTTGCGACCGACTTGATCTGCAAGCCGACCAGACACCACGAGTAACGATCCGAACAAAATGGAATACGCGGTAACAACCCACGCGATAGTGGAAGCAGAATCCTTGGGGAAGCTTTCCTGAATTTCAAAAAATGCCACATTCACAATGGACATATCCAATGCCGATATATAGCTGGCGATTGCACACACAGTAAACGTGGCCCACGGACTAAAGACTTTGGTAGTTGGTGTCTCAGTAATTGACATGAATTCC
Organism: uncultured Acidimicrobiaceae bacterium; assembly: GCA_903934195.1. Lineage (GTDB taxonomy): Bacteria > Actinomycetota > Acidimicrobiia > Acidimicrobiales > Ilumatobacteraceae > UBA2093. The sequence goes on from CAIZMV010000051.1 coordinate 1,678, forward strand.
CCCCGAACCATGCACGCTTTTCAGCGGATAGCCAACGGTACTACGGGTCCTAATTGCATCGTTAGTTGCGCTTGCCACAGCGCGCATATGAATCGTTAGTCTTACCGTTATGACGCAGGACGATTCAGATACATCGGGGATTTCTCCTACGCGTCGTAAACGTTCCGATGGTTTGCGAACTATTGAACGAGTACTAAAGGCAGCCGAAGCCGAAATGGCTGAATTTGGTTTCGTGAAATTCAATTTGGATCGGGTGATGGAGAAATCTGGTGTTGCGCGCAGTTCTGTGTACCACCACTTCGGTGGTCGAGACGGAGTAATCGCGGCTCTCGAAACGACCAGCACAATGCGTTCTCTTGAACGTGGAACCGCAGAATTCGAAGCTTTTCTCGACACATTGACTTCTGGTGAACAAGCCTTCGAGTTGATTGAACTTGGCATTCGATCATTCAGATCTTCAGAGAACAGAAGCATGCGCCAGCGAAGAATCTCGTCTTTGGCGGCTTCCCATAACTCCGCCGCAATTCGAGAAGTACTTGCCAACGACCAGCTATCCGGCTCAGAGGTTGTAGCTCGGA
>CAIZMV010000052.1 GCA_903934195.1 uncultured Acidimicrobiaceae bacterium
TCGTGAATCCACTCTTCATCTACTTCAAGTTGACGAAGAGTGTCTGCAAGTTCGTTTACATTTCGACCCGGGACAAAATATGTCGGTGAACGCTGCAAAATCGTGACGTGTTCACAATCTGTTGCCATGGCAGGAACAAGAGTTGCTGCGGTTGCGCCAGAGCCAATAACCAATACTTTCTTGCCCTTGTAATCAAGATCTTTTGGCCATGTTTGAGGGTGCACGATGCGGCCCTTGTATTGGTCCATGCCTGGCCACTCCGGCGTGTATCCCTGTGAGTGCTTGTAATAGCCCTGGCACATCCACAAGAAGTTGGCGGTCATGTGGAACGTTTCGCCCTTTGCAAGGTTTGTCACTGTGACGGTCCAACGTTGGTCACGGCTACTCCACGAAGCTGCCGTGATTTCATGACGATAACGAATGTGCTCATCGATGTTGTTCTCAGAAATTACTTCTGCCATATACTTTTTGATCTCTTCAGCACTTGCGATAGGAGCTGAAGTCCATGGCTTAAAGCGGTAACCGAATGTGTACAGGTCGCTGTCGGAGCGAACACCCGGGTACGTATGCATGTGCCAGGTACCGCCGAACGTTTCGTACTTTTCCAAAATGGCATACGACTTACCTGGTGCCTGATCTTGCAAGTGATACGCGGAACCGATGCCAGAAATTCCGGCACCAACAATAAGAACGTCTACGTGTTCGGTTTTCCCTGCGGTTGGGGCGTTGATTGTGTCTGCCTGAGTCATGGGGGCCTCCTCGATTGGCTTATCCATATTGTATGTTCCCGTCCCTCTCAGGTAACCAGTCCGACTTGGCATCGGGCTGCCTAACAATCGCGCAAGCCCACCCCACTATGCTGAGCAACGAACGGGGGTTCTGATGTTCGATCTACTTATTCGCGGGGGCACAGTTGTTGATGGAACTGGTGCACCAGCACGAGTCGCTGATGTTGCTGTAACAAACGGCCGCATTGTGCAAGTTGCTGCCACCATCGTGGGTGAAGCTGCCGAAGAAATTGATGCCACTGGAAAACTTGTTACTCCTGGCTTCATTGATATTCATACTCATTACGACGGCCAAATCAGTTGGGATACGTTGCTTGAACCATCTAGTGGTCACGGGGTCACCACTGTTGTGGTTGGTAACTGTGGCGTCGGTTTTGCTCCTGTTCGCCCCGGCCGCGAAGAGTGGCTAGTGCAACTTATGGAAGGTGTGGAAGACATTCCTGGCACCGCACTTCATGAGGGCATCAATTGGGAATGGGAAACATTCCCCGAATACCTTGACGCCATCGATTCACGGAACTACTCCATGGATATTGCTGCATACGTTCCGCATGGTGCCGTACGCGGCTACGTAATGGGTGACCGTGGAGCACGTAATGAAGACGCAACACCACAAGACATCGCGGAAATGGCAGCCATCGTGCGTGAAGCACGTGAAGCCGGAGCCGTTGGTTTTTCAACCAGTCGCACTATGGGGCACAAAGCGAAAGACGGTCAACCAGTTCCCGGAACTTTTGCAAGCAGTGAAGAACTAAATGCTTTGGCGGATGCATTGATTGCAGGCGGTGGTGGAATTTTCGAAATTGCTCCAGAGGTACTGCCTGATGGTGCCGGCCAACCGACCATGGGAATGACTGAAGAATTGCAATGGATGGGTGACCTCGCATTGCGTACTGATTTGAAAGTCACATACCTGTTGCTGCAATACGCCACCATGCCAGACACTTGGAAAGAGGCGCTCGACTATTCATCAATGATTATGGACAAGGGTGGTTATCTTCGTCCGCAAGTTGCCGCTCGCCCTTTCGGCATGATGGTGTGCTGGGCTGGGTACCACCCCTTTGCAAAGCGTCCAACATTTATCTCACTTGCAGCATCATTGTCGCTTGCTGAATTGCGTACCGAATTGGCAAAGCCATCTGTTCGCGCGCAAATTTTGTCTGAGGCTGATGAGCCAGTGAATACGGCAGTGCAGTTTGATGGTCTTGCGACCGCACTCGGCATGATTCCCCACCTTGTATACGCCATGGGTGACAGCGTTGATTACGAACCAACTCCGGCAATGTCAGTCAAGGCGCTTGCCGAAGCAGCCGGAGTTTCAACATTCGAAATGGCGTATGACTTACTGAATGAAAATAGTGGCACAGCATCTCTGATGTTTCCTACCTTGAACTATGTCGGCGAAAACCATGATGTCATTTATGAAATGCTCACCCACCCAGCAGCTATCAATGGCCTTAGCGATGGTGGCGCACATGTCCGCATGATCTGCGATGCATCAATACCTACATATCTGTTGACTCA
>CAIZMV010000053.1 GCA_903934195.1 uncultured Acidimicrobiaceae bacterium
ACCAAGGCGTTGTCGGTAGCCGACATTGCAAAAGCTTTGGGTGAGCTTGATTCAGACGCCGTCGTACTTGTTAAAGGTTCGCGCGTTGCAGCAACTGAACGAGTTGTTCACGCCTTGACGGCTTGAGTCTCGGCACGTTTATCGATCTTTTCGACATTGCACGACCATGCAAGGAACAGTGCCCACACTGCGCCAAACAAAAGAACTGGGCGTGATCCGACTCGGTCCATGATTGGTCCGAATATCAAGTTTCCAATGGGAATCGTGCCACCAAAGGCCATAAACCACAACGACAGAACTCGGGCACGAATCTCTAACTCAAGACGACTCTGGAGAACCGTCATAAGTGCTGTTGTGGTTGAAAAGTAGGACGCTCCAAGGAAGAACCCGGTGATGAAAGCAAGAGGAACAGAACGAACAGAGGCAAATGCAGTCATGAAGATTGCAAAGCACACAAACCCTCCGCGTGCTGCCTTTCTCTTGTCCACACCTGCCAACACGGTTCCGATTGCAAGTGCACCGAACATGGCCCCAAGTCCCCACGTTGCGTAGAGCCATTTGTAGACAGGTGTTCTTGGTTGGATATCAAATGTGAGGTCAGCAACCGCGGGGAAAAGTCCGACAAAGGGAAGGCTGAAGAGGGAAAAAGAGAACATCGTGACAAGTAGTCTTCGCAAAACGGGGCGGGCGCGAGCTGTGCGAATACCAAGTGTTAACGACTTCCATCCGGATTCTTGCGTGCGTTTTGCAGCCGGTAGCGCAATGCGAATCACTGCTGACATAACAATCAGGTATGTGCAGGAGTTGATGAAGAACACCTGAGAGGTTGTCACGCCCCAGTGCATCAATAACGCAGCAAGGATTGGGCCGACAACGCGTGAGCCATTGACAGATGTTGACGAAAGGCTAATGGAGCCCCCGAGGTCTTCTGGGCGCACAAGACTTGGAAGAACAGCGGAAAACGCCGGAGCGTTAAATGAATTGCCGATGCCGACAGTTAGCTGAGCGCAGAACAGAAGTGCAATCGAACTGTCGAGAGAAGTGAGAATTCCCAGCAGCACAGACCCTGCCATCTGTATGCATTGCGCAAAAATCAGCCAATTGCGGCGATCAAATTTGTCGGCCATCACTCCGGCAGGTATTGACAACAGAAGTAACGGCCCAAGCTGGGCGAAAGTGAACATAGCCACCGTTGAGGCACTGCCAGTGCGCGAATAAATGTAGGCAGGCAAGATGACTTGCTGCATCCAAACCCCGATGCTGGAGAGAAAACTGCTGATCCACATCACGCGGAAATCTCTGTAACTCAGAGCCGCACTGATAGTCCCAGGTTTATGGACTTTGCGTTGTGGCTGTGGAGAGGAGTTCATAGGGGACGGTTCGACGCTACTTCTTGGTGCGTGCAAGTGGCGTGTTGGTCCACGCACACGGGCCTAAATGTGACAATAATGACAGAGTGCAAATAGATTTACCCACCACGGTTACGACTACGACGACAACTGCTGACAGTTGCCGTACTCGGTATGGCACATTTGCCGAGTGTCCATTA
>CAIZMV010000054.1 GCA_903934195.1 uncultured Acidimicrobiaceae bacterium
AAACCAAAAGAGAGAATCATGAGCATCCTTGATAAATCAAATGAAGAAATGATCGGTCGCGCCGAACTCAATGACATTGAGGCGATCCTTGCCATCACCAACACAGACGTTGATGAAGTCGAGCACATTGTTAAGAACAATGCAGACAGCATTTTCACTTGGGATTATTCACTAGCCCGCCCTCACCTTCGCAAGCTGTATGAAAAGGCCAAGACAGGGCAGTGGAATGGCACAACCGACCTTGACTGGAGCATCGGTGTTGATATCGAAAAGACCATCATGGAAGATGCTGCCCTTATCGGCAACGGCATGGAGCGCCAGATGTACGCAGACACCAAAATTGGTATCTGGGGTGACAAAGAGTGGCTTGAGTTTGGAATCGAAGGTCGTCGCTGGCAGCTCAGTCAATTCCTTCATGGTGAACAAGGTGCATTGATCTGTACTTCGAAGATTGTTGAAACTGTGCCCTGGTACGACGCCAAGTTGTACGCGAGCACTCAAGTAGTTGATGAAGCGCGCCACGTTGAAGTGTTTGCTCGTTACCTCGATGAAAAACTTGGTGGCGGATACCAAGTCAATACGCACCTTCGTTTGCTTCTTGATGACATCGTCAACGACAGTCGTTGGGACATGACTTACCTCGGTATGCAGATCATGGTGGAAGGTTTGGCCCTTGCTGCATTCGGTTTCCTTCATGCCACAACGAACGAACCTCTCTTGAAGAAGTTGTTGCGTTATGTCATGAGCGACGAAGCTCGCCACGTTGCCTTCGGTGTTCTCAGCCTCAAAGAGGTCTATGACGGCATGTCAGATGCTGAAATGAAAGACCGCCAGGAATTTGCCTACGAAGCAAGTGTTCGTATGCGTGACCGCTTCTTGCAGCAAGAAGTATGGGATCGCATGGGTGTTAGCACCAAGGAACTTGCTCCCATCATGTTGCAAGACCCTGCTCGTCAGTTGTTCCAGCAAATGTTGTTCGCAAAGATCGTGCCGAACTGTAAGAAACTCGGCCTTCTTGACCGTAATGACAAGTGGCTGCGCCATAAGTTCGAAGAAATGGGTGTTATCCAGTTCGAGGATTGGCAAGACACCACAGACGAAGTTGATGATTTCGAAATCGGCAAGGAACTTCGCCCAATCGGACAATGATTCGGGGCGGTGCTGCCGCCTCTCATCAGCCATAATGGTGCATGGCCATTTTCGGACAAGTTCTCACGGCGATGATTACGCCTTTCGACGCATCGGGTGCGCTCGACCTCAATGAGGCCGTCCGCCTAGCGAAATGGCTACAAGACAACGGCAACGACGGTCTTGTCGTTTCCGGAACAACAGGTGAGTCTTCAACTCTGACCGATGCTGAGAAGTTGGCATTGTGGGAAGCAGTCATCAACGCTGTCACCATTCCTGTGATTGCAGGTTCAGGTTCTAACGACACCGCGCACTCAGTTCATCTCACAAAAGAAGTGACGAAGATGGGTGCTGGCGGAATTTTGGCAGTTGGTCCCTATTACAACCGTCCGCCACAAAGTGGTCTTGAAGGCCACATCACCGCAATGGCAAACGCAACCACACTTCCTGTTGTTGTCTACGACATTCCTGTGCGCACTGGTCGAAAAATTTCGACTCAAACTTTGGCCAAGTTGGCAAACACGGTGCCAAACATCAAGGCGCTCAAAGACGCTGCAGGTGCGCCGGCAGAAACTGCAAACCTCATGGCTCAGGTGCCAAAGGATTTTGAACTCTATTCCGGTGATGACGGGCTCACGCTTGCATTCCTCGCATACGGCGGTTCGGGAGTCATTGGTGTTGCAACACATTGGAGTGCACCCGAACATCAGGCCATGATTACTGCCTTTAAGAATGGTGATGTCGCATTGGCTCGCAAGTACAACGACATTCTGCTTGAGAGCTACGCATTCGAAACGGGTGATGACAATCCGAACCCAATTCCGAGCAAAGTCATGATGAATCACCTCGGGTTCAAAGTGGGCGACTGTCGCTTGCCCATGGGTCCACCACCTGCAGGTCTTGCTGATCGTGCTGCAACTGTGCATGCCAATTTGCAAAAAGCGCGCGAAGCGCTGAGCAAGTAACTCATGGCGCAACCAGTACGAATTTACTTCCTCGGCGGTCTCGGCGAAATCGGGCGCAACTGCATGGTGCTCGAGCAAGACGACAAGTTGATGCTTATTGACTGTGGTCTGATGTTTCCCGATGCTGACATGCACGGTATTGACTTAGTCCTTCCTGACTTCACGTTTCTGCGAGAGAACGCTGATCGCATAGTTGGTTGTGTGGCAACACACGGCCATGAAGACCATGTGGGTGGTCTGCAATTCCTGTTACGCGAACTGTCGTTCCCTATCTACGGCTCGATGGTGACGTTGGGTCTTGCCCGCAATCGCATTGAAGAAGCCGGACTGCTGAAGAAGACAGAACTCATTACGGTGCGCGACGGAGAACGAATCAATATTGGCCCGTTCGATGTTGAGTTCTTGCCCGTCACGCACTCTGTTCCTCATGCACATGCCGTAATCATTCATACGCCCCAAGGTGTCATTGTGCATTCAGGTGACTTCAAGCTTGACCTCACACCAGTTGATGACCGCAGAACAGACCTCGCACGTTTGGGCGAGCTGTCAAAGACTGTGGGCATTCGCTTATTGATGTGTGATTCCACCAATGCTGAAGAGCATGGTCATGCACCAAGCGAGAAGAGCGTTGGCGCTGTATTGCACCAGCTGTTTCACGAGCATCGCGATCGACGAATCATCACGGCCAGCTTTGCTAGCCATATTCACCGCGTGCAGCAGATAATTGAAGCTGCAATCGATAACGGGCGCAAAGTTTGTCTTATGGGCCGCTCCATGCAAAAGAACATTGGGCTTGCGATTGATTTGAAACTCATCAATGTGCCAGCAAGTGTTTTTGTTGATGTTGAAAAGGTTGATGACTTCGCACCAGAAGATATCTGCATCATCTCTACGGGGTCTCAAGGTGAACCAATGGCAGCGTTGTCATTGTTGTCACGCGGAGAAAGTCGCTGGTTCAAAGTGGGCGAGCGCGACACCATCATTTTGTCTAGTCATGCAATCCCCGGCAATGAAGGCAATGTGAATCGTGTTATTGATGGTCTCGTTCGTGCCGGTGCCAAAGTTGTGCACTCAGGAATAGCTGATGTTCACGCAACAGGCCACGCTCAGGCAGACGAGCTAAAGACGTATCACTCAATCTTGCAACCAGAGTGGTTTGTGCCAGTGCATGGTGAGTATCGCCACATGCGCGCGCATGCTGAGTTAGCTGTCGTGATGGGTGCCGCACCTGATCATGTTTTGCAAGCAACTGATGGCGACGTGTTGGAACTGTCTGATGACGGTCTTGCATTCCACAGCACAGTGCCTGCC
>CAIZMV010000055.1 GCA_903934195.1 uncultured Acidimicrobiaceae bacterium
ATATTTGTTGGTGCCAATGCGTCAGCCTGGTGTTGAAGTACGCGGAATCGTGCAGCCAGACGGCACCGCAGAATTCTGTGAAGTGTTCTTCGACAACGCACGTTGCCCTAAGGACAATGTTGTTGGCGGAATCAACAACGGTTGGATCGTTACAAACTCCACTTTGGCGTTTGAGCGCGGAATGTCAGCTACCACTGGCTACCGCCGCTTCGAAGCGGAATACAAGGCAATGGTGCGTGGTGCGAAAGAAAACGGACGCATCAATGACCCAGAAATTCGTCAGCGCCTCATGCAGTACTACACAAAGATTCAAATCTTGAAGATCAACGGACTTCGTTCATTGTCAACGACGCTTATGGAAAAGAAAGATCCGAGCATGGCAGCACTTGGTGCCAGCAACAAGATGTTCTGGACTGAAATGCACCAACGCGCCATGGAACTTGCTCTTGATATCTCGGGCGCAAATGCCATGCTCGTTGACTACGCAATGGGCGATGGCAACTGGCCAGGAACTTCACGCGACAAGCGTCGTGACGGTTACCCGGTCAGCGGCATGATGTCGTCATTCTTCTTCTCGCGTTCAGAAACAATCTGGGGTGGAACAAGTCAAATTCAGCGCAACATTGTTGGTGAACGAGTGCTTGGTCTTCCTAAAGAGCCAAGCAGCAAATAGAACTAAGTTCTGCCAGCATCATTTGATGCTGACTCATTATCTTGATACGCGGCGTGTGTGCGCAAGGGCAGTTCTTTCACGCGAAGACTGAACAGAAATGCAATGACCATAAGTGGAATTGCAAATCGGAAAACAGTGGTAATCGCATCCGACATTGCATTGATCACATCTGTACGACCTGGTTCGGGAAGAGTATTAATCTTGCGCGGCGCCCGAAGTAATTTCGGGTCAACTGTTCCAGATAATTGTGCGTTCAAGATCGTTCCGTAGACGGCAACAGAAATAACGCTTCCAAGTGAGCGACACAGTTGGGCAGTCGAGCTTGCGATGCCGAGGTCGCGAATATCAACGCTGTTTTGAATGGCGGTAGTTGATGTTGGAAATGAGGCACCAGAACAAAAACCAATGAAGGCCATTCCGATGAGGCCTACTCCAATGCCCATTCCAGATTTAGAGATGAACGCTACGAGTGTCATTCCAACGATTCCGAGTGCAGTACCGATAATGGGCCAGATGCGATAGCGGCCACTGGCGGTGACTTTTCGTCCGACGAGCGTGCTCGAAAAAGTGAGACCAAGCATCATTGGTACGAGTAGCAACCCAGAATTTGTTGGCGAGATGCCAGTAACTGCTTGTAAGAAGAGCGGCATAAATGAACTCACCAAGGTCATGGCTGCACTTACGAATGTGGTCAGTGGAATCAAAGTATTGACTGTTGGATTTTTGAAGAGGTGCAGCGGAAGCATTGGGTTCTCTGCATGCGGTTCCCATAAGAACAGCGCAAAGATCAAAATTGTTGATACCAAACCGAGGCTAAGAGTAGGGCGAGATGTCCATCCGTATTCAACAGAAGCCCATGAAATGGTGAGAATCAATGTGCCAATTCCTCCGACAAGGAGCACTGCGCCAAGTGTGTCGATGCTGGTGTCGCGACGTGTCGTTGGCAGGCGCAGATATTTCTGGGTCATTAAGAGAGCGACAAGTCCGAATGGCAGATTGATGATGAAGATCCACCGCCAGGAAAAATTGTCAACAATGATTCCGCCAATGAGTGGTCCGAGTACACCGGCGATTGCAAAAACGCTGGTGAAGGCACCGACGTATCTGCCCCGCTCGCGCGGAGGGACAATGTCAGCGATAACAACAAATGTCATGGCCATAATTCCGCCACTTCCGATTCCCACGAAAGCTCGCGCCGCTACGAGGACAGTCATGTTTGGTGCGACCGAACAAAAGACAAGTCCGAGTAAAAACACACTGATTGATATTTGGGTTAATTTCTTACGCCCGTATAAGTCGCTCAATTTTCCAATGAGAGGAGTGGCAGCTGTTGACGTCAGGAGATAGGCAGTAAGGACCCAGGTGTAGGCCTTCGTGCCGCCTCCGCCAATTTGACTCACGATCTCGGGGAGTGCGGTGCTTACGATTGTCCCGTTCAGTGCCGTGAGGAAAGCTGCGGCCATCATGGCTGCATAAATCAATTTGATGTCACGCTGGGAAAGAGAAAAAGTTGAAGTTTCGATAGTTGCATTCTACAACTAGTGAGATTGTGCATCACGAACCGTGGCTAATCTTCCGATGTGCAGTCTGATGTCCCTGTTTTTTCACGTGGAACATTTAAGGCACCGTTTGGTGTTCTCACCGTGGTCGGTTCAGACCTTGGCATTCGGTATGTGATGTTTAACAATGACGCGCATCCGAAGCCACTTGAACGACTTCATATCTCAGACTCTGAAATTCACGATTCAGTTAATGATGCAATCACTCAACTTGACGAGTACTTCAATGGGTCTCGTCGTGACTTTGAGTTGCCCCTAGATCTTCAAGGCACAGAATTTCAAGTTGCAGCATGGAATGCATTAGCTGATATTCCGTTCGGGCGCACTGCTTCCTATGGGCAACAAGCCGCTTCGATTGGACGACCAAAGGCGGTACGGGCAATTGGTGGCGCGAATGGCCGTAATCCAGTCGCAATTGTGTTGCCGTGTCATCGCATTGTCGGCGCCGATGGTTCGCTCACTGGTTTCGGTGGGGGAATAGAAGTGAAGAAGTGGCTACTTGACCATGAACAGAGCATCCTCCACAGTGCGACTGGCAATCGCGCCTAGATTGTTCGCATGAGCACTATCTCAACAGTTCTTGCAGCCATTCTGATCATTGTCTGCGTTGCCTCGGCGTTAATGGATTTTCGTAAGCCGGAAAAGCTTGTTGAAGAAATGAAAAAACTGAAAGTTCCGGCGGAACGTTTACCACTGCTCGGAGCAATCAAGATTCTTGGTGCAATTGGCGTTGCTATCGGATTCCAAAAAGTACGACTTGGTGAATTAGCTGGAGTTGGCTTAAGTCTGTACTTCGCAATTGCAACAGTGACTCATACGCGCGTCAAGGACTCTGTAAAAGACACTGCGCCTGCGTTCATTCTTTTTGTTGTGTCAGTGCTGTACGTGCTGACAACGGTTGCTAAATAGCAACTACTCGCGCCGCTTCAACCACTCGGATTCATCACGACCAAGTTTCTTAGCGCGCTTTGAGATCCATAGTGGGGTCTCCATTGGCAGACCAGCCTCGATGTCGTTGACCATCTGGCCGTTCTCATCCCACATATGACATGTGTTCAAGTTCATTGCATACGAGCGCTTGCGCTGCTCTGCAGTAGTGGCACTATCGAATTCCTCATTGCCGAGAGCATTGCCCATTCGCATTGACCAACCACTTTGAATAGCGACTGGTGCCATTGCTGCGAGCAATGCACCAATATGTGTGCAACCACGAGGACCGCCAAAGAGATCCTTCACTTGTTTGTTGAAGCCACGAGCAATAGAGAGGCCAACAAGTTTTTGGTAGTCAGGTTCAATGTCGGTGCAATGAGTGTGTGGGCGCTCATGGAAGGTGACACTAACTTTTTGAATCACAAACATGGGGAACGTGATTTCAAGATCGACAACCATGTGATGTACCCACAACGGGTCTGGATCTCCGGCCATATACAGCCCTGCAGGCTTCTCGTCGCACACAACTCCACGCAATAAGAAGAGGTCATCGCTCAACTTGTATGTACGCGCTTCGTAAAAACGAGTGTGGATAAGTTCGCCACCTTCAGGGGCTGGAGGGAAATAATCAGGTGTTGGCACGCCTTCTACTGTGGCAGAGGAGCTGCACGATTTACGACTCGAAGAGCAATTAGTCCCATTTAGGTAGTGCAAATAAGAGAATTCGTGTGACAAAAAAACGTTCGGTTACATGGAACTTATGGAATGCCTAACAGGACTTTTATTTCTACTGTCATGAGTGAACAGATTGTTTACACAGAGAGAAGAAACAAAATGTCAGATAAACCAACAAGAAATCCGCTTCTTGCAAGTAGTGATCTTCTATTTTCCTTAATGATGTTGGCAGTCATTGCCATGGTCGTTTCAATCGGAGCTATCGGAATCGTCTCCGTTGCAAAAAATGGCGGCTCTTCAACTGAGGGAACTCCAACAACTAGTGGTTCGTCCACAGTGGAAGTGACGTTGACAGAATTTGCAATTGCATTCAGCCCTTCTGTTATCCCGCCAGGAAATGTTGTTTTCAATGTGCATAATGCTGGAGCAGCGCAACACAACTTGGCAGTTGCGAGTCTCAACAAGCGCACCGCCACTCTTGATGCTGGTGTGCATGTGTTGCTGGATCTTGGCAAAGTAACAAGTGATGTCAATGTGATCTGTGAAATTCCTGGTCACGCAGACTCGGGGATGAAAGCAACATTGAAAGTCAGTGCAGATGCATCCGCTACTCCGGACACTGTTGCAATGATCTCTAATGAGGAGATGGATGCAGCCATGGACGCTGTTGCAAAACGGTTTCCTGAAAAGACCAAAGGTCTTGGCGGGCAGGAACTAAAGCCAACTATCACTTCAGATGGATACAAACAGTTCGACCTCACAGCCAAAATTGTTGATTGGGAAGTAGAAGGCGGGAAAATCGTCAAGGGTTGGGCATATAACGGCCAAATCCCCGGACCAGTATTGCGTGCGAACGTTGGCGACAAGGTTCGTATTCGTTTGAAGAATGAACTTCCCGAATCAACATCGATGCACCTTCATGGTGTTCGTGTGCCAAACGCAATGGACGGTGTTGACCCGTACACGCAACCAGCAATCAAGCCCGGTGAGACATTTGATTACGACTTCACGGCCACCGAAGTTGCTGTCGGCATGTACCACTCGCATCACAATGCACAGGTACAAATTCCAAATGGACTTGCAGGGTCGTTATTGATCGGCGATTGGAAAACATCAACCATGAAGGCCGCTGGTAATCGTCTGACTGACTCGAATGGAAAAGTGGATCAAGAAGTTGTAATGGTGTTGAACGACGCCGGAACGATTGGCTTGTCATTGAACGGCAAGTCATTCCCAGCAACAACTCCGTACACAATGAAAATTGGCGAAACCATGCTGGTGCACTATTACAACGAAGGTTTGATGTCGCACCCAATGCATATGCATCAACCGACCGGACTAGTGGTTGCTCGCGATGGAGTCATGCTCGAGAATCCATTCTTCGCTGACACCATCAGCGTTGCTCCTGGCGAGCGTTACTCGGTGTTGTACACCGCCAGAGACGCAGGTGTCTGGGCTTGGCATTGCCACATCCTCACCCACGCGGAAACCCCAACGGGCATGAAGTACATGGTTACAGCAGTCATCGTTAGTTAGATCCCCTCAAACGAGAAATGGGCCCGAGGTGTGAATCTCGGGCCCATTTTCTATTTCCGGTGCTCACTTCAGGCAGACTGAATGAATGACCTCGCTTAAAGACACCCTGAAATCAGATCTCACTGCTGCCATGAAAGCGGGAGATGACATGTTGAAGTCGACATTGCGTATGACTATTGCTGCGGTTATGAATGCTGAAGTTGCTGGCTCTGAAGCAGTTGAGTTGTCAGATGATCAGGTGCTGAAAATCTTGCAAGCTGAATCGAAGAAGCGCCTTGAATCTGCAGAGATTTACCAACAGGCCGGCCGTACTGAAGCTGCAGCGCAAGAATTGGCGGAAGCCGAAATATTGGCTCGTTATCTTCCGGCTGCAATGAGCGACGATGAGTTGCTTGTCATCGTGAATGAAGAGGTTGCTGCCGCAGTTGCCGCTGGCAACGAAGGTGCGAAAGCAATGGGCCTTGTGGTGAAAGCAGTTCGTGCTCGTGCAGGCTCAAGTGCCGACGGAGCAAAGATTGCTGCTCTTGTGAAGAGTGCGCTCGGCTGATGACGTCGTCAACGCAGGGTCCTGACGTTGCGCCCGTATCTTCATCCATGCAACGAGCAGTTGATGCGCTGCGCCGAACCATGAAAGCCATCTATCACGTGCATCCAGAGCATGACAGCGATGAAATCGCGTCTATTGCAGAGCATTTAGAGAAGGAAATAGTTGCTGCTGGCACGATGGGTCTTGGCCAACCATCACTAGAGCGTCATACGCGTAGCCCGCTGAACGGCACGATGAATCCGATGGCACCGCCAATGACGTTTGAATATGGCGAGAACAGCATCACGGCAACGGTTCGTTTCCACGAGGGATACCAAGGCCCCCCTGCATGTGTGCATGGGGGAATGGTTGCTGCACTTCTTGACGATGCACTTGGTCGCACACGCCACCTAACAGGCCGCAACTGCGTCACTGGCTCGCTGAACATCACGTATAAACGGCCAACTCCGCTGAATGCCGACCTTTTGGTTAACGCCAGAATCGATGAGATTCATGAGCGCAAGTTCATTGTGAGCGGGGAAATCACCTATGACGGTGAAGTCACAGCCTCTGCTATTGGGGTTTTCGTGTTTCTGGATACGGAAAAATTCAATGCACTCGTTTCTGATGCTCGCTCTGCCTCGCGCTGAGGCAACAATAAGTACAAGCTCACTTGAAAGGTCATGACATATGTCTGATGAACTAATCCTCGATTCACTTCGCCGCCGGTTTCGCGCACTGTTCTCTTTGTATGAAGACGCGACTGCAACTATGACTCTTGAGCAAGTGAACCATCGCGAGAAGGCCCGCGTTATGCCAATTGCCTTTTCGTTGTTTCACTACGTCAACATGATTGACGCTTCAATGATGATGTTGACTGGTGAGATGTTCATCTGCAATGACGAAATTCTTGATGCGATTAACCCTGGTATTCGTGACCACGGTAAGCACAAGACTGTGGACGAAATGGATGTACAACAAATCGGGAACTACGAAGCCTTCATTGACTACATGAATCAAGTCTTTGCTCGGATCGAAACGTGGTTGGCAACATTGAAGCCAGAAGACCTCACTCGTCTTGTTGTACCTCGGCCATTCGGCCCACAAGTCATCAATACATTCTCGGCTCGTGTTGCTGGCCCAGAGGGAATCACTGTTCTTGATGGCGTCGAGTGCTGGTTGTACCAACACGGCATGCGCCACATGGGTGAAATTGAACTGTCCCGCGCCTTTGTTGGCCTGCAAGGCATGACTTCCTAGAAAATCGGCTGGCGCCCACGGCAGGAATTGAACCTGCGACCCCTTGCTCCGGAGGCAAGTGCTCTATCCGCTGAGCTACGTGAGCGTGACGTGAAGAATCACGATGAGGG
>CAIZMV010000056.1 GCA_903934195.1 uncultured Acidimicrobiaceae bacterium
TCAAGAACGCCAGCGTCCTTTGCCCATTTCCAATGCATGCGACCATGATCAGCATTTGCGCCAATCACTCCGCCAATTGTTCCGTCGGCCCATGGCGCACCTGGCAACACTTCTTCAAGCTGTTCATCGGTCAATTCGCTGAGAAGTTCTAACGACACCGCACGAGCACTTGCACCAAGTGCCACCACTTCATGCAGAGATTTGCCGTGATGCTGCTTCTGCCACTCTTCTGTCATGGCATGAACTGACGCCATGATCTGATCGCGAGTACGTGGAGCACCTGAGTCATCCGTTGTCAACCCAACCGGGTTCTTATGGCCACTGATGTGGCGGCGAATCATTGCTGCAAAGTTGCGCTCGATCAATGCCAAGTGCGCAAGATGGTCAAGTGCTGACCAGAAATTCGAAGGGTCATGCTCACTTGGTGTGAGGTCGCCGAACAACTGGTCTTCTGTCAGATGCGAATAGGTCTCCAACAACCACGCCCGGTCTTCATTCAGTTTCTTTTCAATTTCAATGCGATTCATGATTCCCCCTGGAAATTAGTAACCCGATTCTGCCATGAGGCATGCCATACAAGTACTGTCACAGACATGGCTTCACTTCCTGCCCACCCTGAACTCGGCTTTTACACATTGGCAGGGGCTCCGAAATCTCCGCGCGACATGCTGGGCGAATTGGCAGATGCCGAGGCCATGGGTCTTGGCACTGCGTTCATTTCAGAGCGATTCAACATCAAGGAAGCTGGCGCTCTCACTGGCGCAGCTGTTGCTGTCACTAACTCCATCAACATCATCACAGCGGCCACCAACCACACGACGCGTCACCCCTTAGTTACTGCTTCATGGGCAAGCACGTTGCACCTGTTGTCCGAAGGGCGTTTCAGTCTTGGGCTCGGCCGCGGAATCGACGCAATGTTCAAGGCGTATGGCATGCCTTTGGCAACTACTGATTCGATGGAGAAGTTCGCACATGTGATGCGTCAGTTGTGGCACGGCGAGACAGTGATGAATTACGAGGACCTCACTGGCAAGTACCCAGTACTTCGCCTTGACCCCGCATTTGATTTAGATATTCCGCTCAGCATCACCGTGTTTGGTCCACAAACTCTGGAGATGGCAGGACGTGCATACGACAATGTGATCTTGCACACGTTCTTTACAGACGAAACAACACAGCGCGCTGTGCAAACAGTGAAGCGTTCTGCTGAACAAGCAGGCCGAGACCCTGCTTCCGTGAAGGTGTGGTCATGCTTTGCAACTATTGGCGACCACATTGACCCTGCGCTTCGTCTGAAAAAGACTGTCGGCAGATTGGCAACGTACTTGCAGGCCTACGGCGACCTCATGGTGCGCACCAATAATTGGGACCCTGAAGTGTTAAAGCGTTTCAGAGCAGATGAGTTTGTTCGTACATTCCCGGGCGCGCTTGATGCTAAAGGAACCACAGAAGATCTTGAGCGTGTTGCACCACTGATTCCAGACGAGTGGCTTGCGCCGTCAGCAACGGGTACGCCCGAACAATGTGTTGCTGCAATTCGTAATCAGTTTTCACTTGGTTGCGACGGCGTCATCATGCACGGCGCTACACCAACAGAACTTGCACCTATCGTTTCGGCCTACAAGGCCTAACCACTAGTTACTGGTTGGCCCAATGGGCCATCAACATGTCGGCACCTAAGTCTGGGCGCTGACACATCCACCAGTGCCCCACTTCTGGCAACACAGCAACGCCAGCACCAACGCTGTTAGCAACTGCAGTCATAGTTTCCAATGAACCTGCGAAATGATCACCTTCAGCAATGATTACTAAGCCGTTTTTCGGCTGTGCAGCAACAAACTGTTTACCCACTGCCACCATTGCTGGCTGTGCAGCATCGCGATACAGCGCAAGAATGCACCGAGCCATTTCGTCATCAATCTTTGATTTCACTTCAGCTGCTATTTCACGTGTCATGCCTAAACCACTGAACGCATCGACAAACTGTTCATCGGGCATTGCAACCATGCCTGCCACCATTTGTTCACCAAGTTCAGGGGCTTGCCAACCTTGCGCCATGTCGTGCCATTGGTAATCA
>CAIZMV010000057.1 GCA_903934195.1 uncultured Acidimicrobiaceae bacterium
CCTGCTTGTGTGTCAAGAAGTATCAAGGCCTTCACCCGTGATGGCGCAGTGAGCGCGACACGAAGAGACAGAAACCCACCTTGCGACATTCCGCCAATAACAGCGGATTCGATTCCTAAGTGATCCATAAGGCCAAGAACATCGTTCGCAGAATCCCAGTATGTGAATTCACCTGTAGCCACGGTGCCGCCAAAACCGCGTTCATCCCATGTGATGACGCGATAGGCCGGCGTCAATGCCGCCACTTGTGCATCAAACATTGTGTGGTCCATGAGGAACCCGTGACTAAGAATGACTACTGGACCTTTTCCGCCTGAGTCTTGGAAGGCGAGATCAATACCGTTGATGTGAGCTGTTTGCATATCAGAACCTTACTTCGGGATAACGGGCATGTCAGACGAGACACGTGAACGCCACTTTGGGGCGCGTTTTTCAAAGAATGCGCGCACGCCTTCACCTGAATCAGGAGCAGCAGTGAGACCTGGCAACAACTTTCCTTCGGTCATGATCATGTGGTCAACACTTGTGTTCATTCCGTCCCACATCAATTGCTTTGCAAGTGCAGCAGAAACTGGCGACACATTGACAGCGATATCGCGAGCCATTTCAGTTGCGACTGCCAGAACCTGGTCGGCGGGAACTGCACGAGAAGCAAGGCCCATTTCTGCAGCCTCTGTACCCATGATGAGGCGACCAGTCAACAACAAGTCTGCTGCTCGCGAAAACCCGATAACCCGCGGCAACAAAACGTGAGACCCGAGTTCTGGCAATATTCCGCGGCGCACCATTGCGTATTGAATCTTTGCGGTCTCAGACACAATGCGAATATCACACAACATCGGATACGTAATACCAACACCAACAGCATGACCGTTGATCGCTGCAATCACCGGTTTGCGAACTTTGTATGGCATCAGACGAGGCCCAGTCTGAGCACTCGCGCCTCCGGCCAGAAATCCGCTTTCCCCCGCACTCAAATCGGCGCCAGCGCAAAAAGCTTTACCGGCCCCTGTCAGCACCACTGCGCGCACGTCATCATCTGCATCGGCGGCGCCCATTGCCAATGACAATTCATCGCTCAATTGCGGAGTCCATGCATTCATGGCGTCGGGCCTGTTCAACGTAATGGTGGCAACACCATCACGAACGTCGTACAACACTGTCTCTAAATTCATACGCCCCCCGGCTAATTCGGATTACCCCGAACCGTAGTCGCAGAATTCACCGCGCAGAATGTCAGAAGCTCTTAGCGTTGAGCCAAGTACTTCTCGACTGGCGCAAGATCAAAGGGAGACCCAGTCATCACAATCAGGTGGTCGGCGCCAGCGTCTTCATAGGCAGCTGCTTCAACCAAGTCAGTGGCGTTGATTGCCACTGTACGTTCGATTTCGCGTGGGTTACGCCCCAATTTTTCACACCACTGGTCAAGCACTTGCATCTTGTGGCGAAAGTTATCAACTGGTCCGAACGCGTTATGAGCATCTGCATACTGTGCTGTCAACTTCAACGTAACTTTCTCGCCACTTCCACCAATCATTAATGGAATATGACCCTTCACAGGACCTGGAGTCAACTTCGCCAGACGTTCCTTGATTACTGGGATGCCAGCAGCAAGAAGTTTCAAACGCTCCGGGCCTGTACCAAATTCGTATCCGTACTCGGTGTAGTCACGTTCGAACCAACCTGAACCAATGCCAAGAACAAAGCGACCATCCGAAATGTGGTCAATGGTGCGAGACATGTCGGCAAGCAGTTGTGGATTGCGATACGTAAAACAGGTAACCAATGCGCCAACAGTTGCGTGGCATGTATCAGCAGCCATCGCGGCGAGAAGCGTGTAGGCCTCGAAGTGCGGTGCCTCTGGATCTCCGTACAGCGGATAGAAATGATCCCAGACCCACAATGAATCAACACCCATTGCATCTGCAGCGCGCCATGATTCGCGCATTGCTTTAACTGTTGTTGCTTGGGGATGAAGTTGTACGCCTATTTTCATAGGCGAATACTACGGCCATTCCTTCTTCATCATGGGAACTATGGTCTCGAAATATTCTGCAAGTAGATCTTGATTCCACGGTGGACGAATTGCGACATTTATTAGTTGTGCGCCCGCTTCCACGAAAGGTGCAATTTGCTCCATGGCGTCTTCAGGTCTTCCTAGCAATGAACCCGCGATTATTCGATCTGCAGCTGCTCCCCATTGCGTGCGCAACTGGTCTTTCACAACACCCACATCATCTGTACTAAGCCCGAATGACAAATTGATACTGCGTTCAACAGCTGATGGTTCACGTCCGGCTTCGGCACACCAGTTGTCAAGGATGCCGTTGAGTTCTTTGTACTGCGATGGGCTCGCATATGCCGCGTTCCAACCATCTGCATACGTTCCAGCCATACGCAATGTCTGCTTCGGACCAAGCCCGCCAATCCATAAGGGCATGCGACCACGGATTCCAGGAACCATTGAAGCGTCTCGCAATTCAACTCCGGGAGTTGATTGAGTAACTCGCTCGCCTGCCTTCCACTTGTTGATTGCTTGCAACTGCCCTTCAAGAACTTTGAAACGTTGCCCTTGCGATGGGAAATCGATGCCAAAAGCTGCGGCTTCTTGGTCGTGCCAACCGCTACCCATACCTAGTTCGAATCGGCCACCAGAGAGATGATCAACAGAAATGGCGCCCTTCATCAGTACGCCTATGTTGCGGTACTGCGAACAAAACACCAAGCAGCCAATACGCGCCCGATGAGTATCAACAGCCAAAGCACCCAACATCGAGAACGCTTCGAAATGCGGTTGCGTTCCGCCAGCAGGAGGCGCTTCGTACAAATGATCCCACAGCGAGATCCAGTCGGCACCGGCCTCATCTAGCCACTTCCACAAAGTACGAAGTTCTTCAACTGTGGCGTTCTGAGCCCCTACGTGCACACCAAACTGAACCATCTGAGCCCCCTTCAGATACGACAAAGGCCCCCATAAAAAGGGGGCCTACATCTTTGGAGCGGATGACGGGATTCGAACCCGCGACCCTCACCTTGGC
>CAIZMV010000058.1 GCA_903934195.1 uncultured Acidimicrobiaceae bacterium
CGTAAATACCTAGGGAGCTACCGCAATGGAAGTCATAAGCAACCACAACTGGGCTCTAACAGTCGGCACATTTTTGCCGCTTGTCGGAGTCCTCATCATGCTGTTCATACCGAAAGCTGAAGAGGCGCTGATCAAGTCAGTTGCAATCGCAACAGCAATCGCCACACTCGCTGTCGGTATTTACACAATGATCCAGTTCGACTTCGGCAATGCCGGCACCATGCAGTTCGTGGCACAGCATGACTGGATTTCAGTCATTAAGTCCTCCTACTTCATTGGTATTGATGGCATCAGCCTTCCGCTGTACCTCTTGTCAATGGTCATCACAGTTCTCGTCATGATTTATTCATGGGATCACGTACCGTCGCCAGGAAATCCAAAAGCCTTCTTCATCCTGATGTTGATTCTTCAAACAGGTATGGCCGGAACATTCATTGCCCGTGACCTCATCTTGTTCTTCGTGTTCTTCGAACTCGTGCTCTTGCCGATGTACTTCATGATCGGTGTATGGGGTGGCGAGAATCGCCAGTACGCATCACTCAAGTTCTTCTTGTACACCATGTTCGGATCAGCTCTTATGTTGGTTGCATTCCTCGCACTGTTCTTCAAGACCGGCGCAGAGAGCTTCTCTATTCCATTCCTCATTGAGCAAGGCATGAACATCTCACGCACTACTCAAATTTGGATCTTCGCCGGAATGTTCGTCGGCTTTGCCGTCAAGGTTCCGATGTTCCCATTCCACACATGGTTGCCCGATGCTCATACCCAAGCACCAACACAAGGTTCAGTCATCCTTGCTGCAGTGTTGTTGAAATTGGGTACGTACGGTTTTGTACGTATCGCAATTCCAGTTCTTCCAGAAGCAGCAAAAGCATGGGCTCCGTATATCGGTGGACTTGCAGTGATCGGAATCATCTACGGTTCCTTCGGTTGCCTTGCGCAAACTGACATGAAGCGCCTCATTGCGTTTTCGTCGGTAGCTCACATGGGCTTCGTGATGCTTGGTATTTCAACTCTCACTTCATTCGGCATGAACGCCGCAATGTTCGGAATGGTTGCGCACGGTCTTATCACCGGCATGTTGTTCTTCGTTGCTGGTTCTGTGAAAGAGCGTTACCACACGCTTGAAATCAAGCGCATTTCTGGCATGTTGCTACAGATGCCAAAACTGGGATGGATCCTTGGTTTCTGCGCAATGGCTTCACTTGGTTTGCCAGGTCTTGCTGGGTTCTGGGGCGAGTTCCCTGCAATCTTGTCGGCCTACCAACCAGCTCCAGGTCTTTCCGTCAACGTGTTCCGTACGTACATGGTGATTGCAGCAATCGGAACCGTCTTTGCTGCCGGCTATTTGTTGTGGCTCTTCCAGCGCATCGCATTTGGTGAGCCAACTGCTGAGTTTGCTGCTGGTCACGGACATGATGAAGACATTCACGATGTCAATAAGTTCGAGTGGATTGCTTGGACACCACTTCTGATCGCAATTGTTGTCTTTGGTGTGTACCCGCAATTGATGTTCAAGGTTCTCGACCCAGCTGTGGGCGTGACTCTCAAGGCTTTCGGAGGCTGACCCGTGCTGAGCACAATCGCCACCGCTGCGTGGTCATCACCAATAATTGATTACCACGCATTAGCCCCTGAGATGATTCTTGGGGCTGGCATTGTTGTGCTCTTGCTGCTCGACTTGTTCTTGTCTGATTCTCGTAAATGGTTGTTGACACCCGTCGCAAGCTTTACGTTGCTTGGCGCGTTCATTCCAGTACTCACATTGGCCTTGAGCAATTCAGGTACGCGACAAATGTTTGATGGTCGCTACGTCATTGATGATTTCAGCCTCGTGATGAAGGGCATGTTTTTGCTGTCCGGTTACGTGGTAGTTCTTCTTGCAGCTGACTACATCCGTGAAGGCGACTATTACCAAGGGGAATTCTGGTTCCTTATGTTGTCCAGCCTTATGGGAATGGTCATGATGGCATCAAGCCGTGACCTCATTTCAATTTTCGTGGCGCTTGAGTTCTTGTCTATTCCCGCGTACATGCTCGCTGCATGGCGCAAGCGTGATTCGCGAAGCAATGAGGCGGGAATCAAGTACTACCTTCTTGGTGTCTTCGCATCCGCAATCATGCTGTACGGCATGTCATTGCTCTACGGAATCTCAAACTCAACGAAACTTACTGAGATTGGTGCGTCACTCGGTAGCAACCTCACTTCAATCCGTGCACTTGCCGTGTTCTTTGTGGTGATTGGTTTTGCCTTCAAAATTTCTGCAGTTCCGTTTCACACGTGGGCGCCTGACACCTATCAAGGTGCACCAACTCCAGTTACTGCATTCTTGTCAGTGGCCTCAAAGGCAGCTGGTTTCGTTGCGCTTGTAACAGTTGTGTACGTCGGTTTCCCTGGCTCACATGCTGTTTGGCAGCCGGTCTTTTGGATCCTCTCTGCTGCCACAATGACTCTCGGCAACGTCATGGCGTTGAAGCAAACAAACATCATTCGCATGTTGGCGTATTCATCAATCGCACAGGGTGGATTCATCCTGATGCCGCTCGCAGTAGCTGGTGAAACCGGTGTCGCAGAGTCTGCATTGCGCGCTGTGGTTACGTATCTCATCGTGTACGCAGCAACAAACCTTGGTGTGTTTGCTGTGGTCACGGTTGTGGCTCGCAAAACTCGTAGTGGCGATATTTCTTCATACGGCGGCTTGTTCTCGTACGCACCTGGCATCGCAACACTGATGACAATCTTCATGGCGTCGCTCGCTGGTATCCCACCACTTGGTGGTTGGTTCGGTAAGTTCGCAGCGTTCCAGTCACTTGTTTCGGCTGGCACAACATGGGCTTATGTACTTGCAATCATCGGTGGTGTGAACTCAGTTGTTGCATTCGGTTACTACGGAAGCATCTTGCGTGAAATGTGGATGCGTCCGGTTCCCGATGGCGACACATCACCAGTTCCAGTGAAGTCTTCACTCGCAGTTGCTCTTGGCATTACTGGCATCGCCACATTGTTGTTGGGTGTCTTGCCTGGCATCGTGATTCACTTCGGTGATCTTGCCGGTCTCGCCGGTGCCTTCGGCCGCTGATTCCATACGCGCTGCCATTGCAGCGTCACAGGGGAGCATTCCGTTCTCGTCGTTCATGGACCTCGCGCTGTATAGCGAACATGGTTTCTATTCCACAACAGGACGTGCAGGCAGGCGCGGTGATTTCATAACCTCTGCTGAAGTCGGGCCATTGTTTGGCACAGTTCTTGCTCTAGCTATCGATGATGTGTGGAAACGACTTGGAAAACCAGATAATTTCCAAATCGTAGAAGTGGGGGCCGGCCCCGGAACTCTTGCGCGTTCCATCCTTGCGGCACAACCAGAATGTCTACAGTGCGGTGAATACATCACTATTGAAACAAGTGCAGCCCAACGAGCACTTCACCCAGATGGTGTGACATCAACTGATTCAATGCCATCTGTTATTGAACACGGCGTTGTGATTGCCAATGAATTGCTCGACAACATTCCGTTTGAATTGTGGGTATATGACGATGGTTGGCGCGAAGCACACGTGATTGCAACTGGCGACACTTTCTCTGAAATCTTGGTGAACTCTCCGATTCCATCATTCTTGCCAAGTAGGGCGCCGCATGGTTCGCGTGCCCCAATTCAACGTGAGGCCTCACAATGGCTGACTGATTCATTGTCCACAGTGCGTCGGGGGTCAGTTATAGCAATCGATTACTGCACCCCGCTCACAGCTGAAGTTGCCTCAATGCCGTGGCGTGAATGGTTGCGAACATATGCAAGCCATGAAAAGGGAACGCACTACTTGCGGAACCCTGGCGACCAAGACATCACTACACAAGTGCTTATTGATCAATTGTCTGCTGTTCGCGAACCTGATGCAGTGCGAACACAAGCGCAGTTTCTCCAGCGGTGGGGCATTGACGAATTGGTTGAAGAAGGCAAGCGGGTATGGGCGGAACAAGCATCTGCATCGACACTTGCTGCAATAAAAATGCGTAGCCGTATTACAGAGGCTGAAGCTTTATTAGATGAAACCGGACTAGGAAACTTCACTGTTCTGGAGTGGTCTCAGAACTAGACCAATGTGGCATAGGGTTAGCACATGATCGTTGTCGAGAATCTCACGAAGTCGTACGGCTCAAAAAAGGCCGTCGACAATCTGTCATTCTCAGTAACGTCTGGTCGTGTCACTGGGTTCCTTGGGCCAAATGGTTCCGGCAAAAGCACCACGATGCGTTGCATGCTCGGCCTTGATAAACCCGATGCCGGCATAGCCACCTTTGATGGGCGCAAGTACACAGATATTGAATCCCCACTGACACATGTCGGTTCATTGCTTGACGCTGGAGACGCACATAAGGGTCGCACAGCAAGAAATCATCTGCGTTGGATTGCGATGACCAATGGAATCTCTGCATCACGAGTCGATGCGGTGTTGCAAATGGTCGGAATGCAAGATGCCGCTCGCACCAAGGTCGGCAAGTTTTCTCTCGGTATGCGCCAGAGACTCGGACTTGCTGTCGCGTTGTTGGGCGATCCGAAGGTCGTGATTTTGGATGAACCTGCAAATGGCTTAGACCCAGAAGGAATTCGATGGACCCGTGAAGTCATGCGGCATCTCGCTAACGAAGGTAGATCTGTTTTGGTGAGTAGCCACCAATTAGTAGAGCTGTCATTGGTCGCAGATGATCTCATTGTTATTGGCCAAGGAAAACTTATTTCTTCAGGTCCAATTGGAAACTTCATGACACAACATGCAAAGACATGGGTGCGAGTTGTATCACCACAGTTCGACGCCTTGGCTGCATTAGTTACTGCCCAGGGTGGCACAGTGGAACGCACACCAGATGGTGGCGACTTCCACGCAATCTCTGCAATAACCGTTGGCAATATTGCCGCTGCTAACAATATTGTGCTGCACGAACTGTCACCACAGACCGGTTCTCTTGAAGAAGCCTTCTTAGATGCCACTGATGCTTCAGTTGAATATCGTGGACAATCAACAACTACCAATGTTTGGGATGCACCACAACCATGATCGGCGTTCTCAAATCTGAATTGTTTAAGTTGCGAACGACACGTGCAACAAAGATTGTTGTTATCTGTTCCGTTGCACTTCCTGCAATCATTTTCGGGCTTACGTCTGCATTCGCATTCACGAATGGTGAAGTGGGTGACTCTCTTGTTTCGATGGTGGGTAACTTTGCTCCATTAACGGGACTGTTGCTCGGAGTTGTAGGCGTGTTGTGCTCAACTCAAGAGTATTCACAGGGAACTATTCGCATTACGCTTGTAGCAACACCAAATCGGTTGAAGGTATTTGTTGCAAAACTACTTACCACTTTGGTGGTATCTGTTGCCTCTGCATTACTGATGTTGCTGCTCTGTCTATTGCTTTCACAAGTGGTTCTGTCGACTCGTAATGTCACCTTTGAGTTAATTGGCTCGGACATTCGTGTGTTGTTTTCGGCAGTAATACTTAGTGCTTTTCTCTCGATTCTCGGCTTATCGCTCGGCCTTATTTTCAAGAGTTCACCGGGCGCTATCTCTGCGCTGTTGTTGTGGCCCACAATTCTTGAAGGCATGGTGTTTGGTCTTTTGTCCGTGGCATTTGACAACAACATGATGAAGTTTGCTCCCGTGCAAGGCAATGGCTTCAGACTCATCGCAACTTATGTGGGTACAGACGAAAACACATGGCTTGTTTCGTTAACGTATTTCAGTGCCTTTGTCGCTGTGTTTGCAGTTCTCGGCGCAGTGTTGTTTGCTCGCCGCGACGCTTAAGCAATCTGTTTGTCGGGCCGGCTAGTCAGCCAGGCACCGATTAACACCACACACATTCCGACAACAGCAAGGGCAGTGACTTTTTCATCACGGAATAGCAACCCAAGAATTGTTGCAACTACAGGTGTGAAGAAAACTCCGATGACGCCTCGCACGGCACCGGCCCGAACCATCAACATGCCGTACATCACGTAAGCAAAGCCCGTACCGAATGCACCGAGAACTAGAAGTGAAAAGAATGCTGACCAAGCAAACTGGCTCTCAAAGAATGCAGGAATTCCAAGCGGCATTGAAAAGAGCAAAGCAAAGAGTTCCTGCCACAACAGAACCGTGAGTGTTCCGTACTTCACTTGCATCTCTCGCGACAAGATGCTGGTGAATGCGTAGCAACAGGTAGCGGCCAGCAAGAAGGCAACACCATGTAGTGAGGCGCCCTTGCCGTCGCCAACACTGCCGATTGAGATAAGTGCAATCCCGACAAAACCGATGATCACAGCGGTGATGCGTCGAGCAGATGGCATGTTGCGGGTCAAGATGGCAGCAGCAACAACCGTAGTGATGGGAATCGAGCCATTGATCATGCCGGTGATGGAAGACGACACAGATTGTTCAGCCAACGGGTACAGATAAAACGGAATGGTCATGGCCACCAGCCCAAGTAGGGCCACGCGCACCATGTCTGACTTATCGATGCGCTTACGGGCTGCAGGGAAGCAGGCAAGGGCGAGAGCTCCAAAGCCAAGGCGGGCAATGGGCACGACGCCAGTTGCCACGTGGTCGATAGCAATGGCGATGAAGAGGAAAGATGCGCCCCAGGTGATGGCAACTGCTGAGGTCATGCCCCATTCCACTGGTCCAAATTGCTGGGCGGTATCTCGCCCGAGGTTTGACTTTGTCACCTGCTTAGTCTTGCCGTTCGCCATGGGTAACCGAGGCTTCATTTCACTAGTGTCATAAGGACTAACTGGGGGTTTCACATGGCAGACAACGAGAACCACGACACAATCGATGCTCTTCAATGGGAAAAGCGGAAATTTCCGCCGTCCGATGCATTCAAGAAGAACACTCTCGTTGCTGGCACCTTCCTCTACGACGAAGCCAACCAGGACTACGAAGCCTTCTGGGC
>CAIZMV010000059.1 GCA_903934195.1 uncultured Acidimicrobiaceae bacterium
CCTTTTGCTGCAGGGCGAGGGTGTGGCACCAACATCATTGGCTTCACATTTGAACCTGAATACCACTGTGTTGATTTGTGCCCAACAAGAACTACTTCTGCGCCGTCGTGAACAACATCAGCGGCTGTCACTTTCTCTGGCCAGAATGCACCCGGATCATCACGACCAAGACCTTCTGCATCTGTTCTGTCCATAACGGGGAAGTGCAATGCAGGGTCAAGCCACTTTTCAGGGGCTGTTGCAAACTCTGGATAAATAGTGAGACGCGGTGCAAGAACCATGCCGCGATCTTCCGTGACATCGCCCAAACGATCTAGTGCTGGCCATGGGCGTTCTGGGTTGACATGGTCTGCGGTAACAGGCGAGACGCCGCCCCAGTCATCGATTCCTGCGTCAAGCAAGATGCCGAAGTCGTCAGACAAGTTTGGTGGAGCCTGCAAGTGAATTGATGCAGGCAGAATCAGGCGTGCAACAGCAATGGACCACAAGTACTCATCTTCAGGGCATGGCTTTGCTTTGTGCATTGCGGTGCCTGCTTTAGGCAAGAAGTTCTGAACAATGACTTCTTGTACATGGCCGTACTGTGCATGTGCTGCAGCAATGAGTGCGAGAGCATCAATGCGGTCACGACGTTCTTCGCCTATGCCAACCAGGATTCCGCTTGTAAATGGAATTGCAAGTTCGCCTGCTTCGCACAATGTGTTGATGCGGCGCTGCGGTTCTTTATCAGGCGCACCGCGGTGGCATTCCAAATCGTCACGCAGAGATTCAAGCATCATGCCTTGAGAAGGGGAGACGCGTCGCAACATTGCCAACTCATCGTTGTACAACGCACCTGCATTTGCATGTGGCAGCAGGCCGGTTTCGTCGAGCACAAGTTTTGCCATGTCATGCAGGTAGTGCACGGTGGAGTCGTATCCATTGTCGCGCAACCAGTTGGCTGCAATTTCATAACGTTCTTCAGGGCGTTCGCCAAGAGTGAACAATGCTTCTTGGCAACCAGTACGTGCGCCTTGACGAGCGATAGCAAGAACATCTTCTGCAGTCATGTATGGCTTTTCTAAACGTGCAGGTGGCTGGGCAAAGGTGCAATATCCGCATTTGTCGCGGCACAACATGGTGAGAGGAATGAACACCTTTGGCGAAAACGTAACGCGCGTGCCATGGGCAGCATCACGTACATTTCGCGCACGCAACATCAACTCATCAAGAGGCAATGTCAACAGGTCGTCAACGAACGATTGATCAATGGGGTGAGAAGACATGAGGTCTTCTCGAGAGAACTGGCGCGACAAGGCAGCACCTTTCAGGTGGATTCGGTGGAATATGTGCCAGTGGCGGTCGAACCCCACCAGACGAGCAAGAAATGTCTGGTGGCGCCCATTTGGCCGCGCACTTAAATAGTACCGCCGCTATTGGTCGGTTGCGGTGTTGGAGATGGCCTCGAACATGGCAGACACGTTGTGGCTGCTCATCGGTACGCGATGCCCGGTACGGCTGATGAAGCTGAGTTGTACGCCGGTGACTGGGTCTAGGGCCGTGAACACCTGCTCGTGGCCTTCTGCGTCAACAACAACATCGGTAAGGAGGGGCACGCCTGCAGCATCAAGAGCGTCGCGAGTAAAGCCAGCGTTCAGAACCTCAATGGCGATGTGTTGCACGCCTGAACCATGTTCAGCGAGGCGTTGGTGAACTGCAGGGTTGTGGTTCGGGCCAACAAGAACGACAGTGACGCCACCCGCTTCAGCACTGACAACTGATGCATCATCAGTGACGGTGGTA
>CAIZMV010000060.1 GCA_903934195.1 uncultured Acidimicrobiaceae bacterium
GCATCTTGATGCTGACCTGCACCGGCATACGCAACGCTCAATACTTCGCCCGTTGCCTTTGGTCCGACGAGGTACACACTTGGATACTTCATGGTGAGCTTTGAACCGATATTACCATCGATCCATTCCATGTGGCCTTCTGCTTCAACGCGAGCGCGCTTTGTAACAAGGTTGTACACGTTTGGCGACCAGTTCTGAATAGTTGTGTAGGTCACGTGTGCGCTTGGCTTTACGACAATCTCAACAACAGCAGAGTGCAACGAGTCTTTTGTCCATACTGGGGCTGAGCAGCCTTCGATGTAATGAACTTTCGAACCTTCGTCAGCAATGATCAGTGTGCGCTCGAATTGACCAGCGCTTTCTGAGTTAATGCGGAAGTAAGCCTGCAACGGCATTTCACATTCGACGCCTGGTGGAACATAAATGAATGATCCGCCGGACCATACAGAAGTGTTAAGAGCAGAAAACTTGTTGTCGCCGGGAGGAATAACAGTGCCGAAGTACTGCTTCACAAGGTCTGGGTATTCGCGCAATGCGGTATCCATGTCGCAGAACAAGATTCCTTGCTCTGAAAGTTCGTCACGGTTTCTGTGGAACACCACTTCAGATTCATATTGAGCAGTAACACCAGCGAGGTATTTGCGCTCAGCTTCAGGAATTCCCAACTTCTCATATGTGAGCTTCATTTGCTCTGGCAGGTCATCCCACTCATCAACTTGTTCCGTTGCTGGCTTCAGGTAATAAAAGATGTCTTGGAAATCGATATCAGGCATGTTCGTGGCAAACCACGGAGCCATTGGCTTGCGATCAAAAATTCCGAGGCTGCGAAGACGCAACTGTGTCATCCACTTCGGCTCGCCCTTCCACCATGAGATCTGCTCTACGACGCGCTGGTTAAGGCCTTTGACAGGTTCGAAGGCATATTCGATCTCGTCGCTCCAACCGAGGCTGTACTTACTGAGATCAAGATCAAATGAGGTCATATGGGTTTCCTTCGCTTCCTAACCACCGGATTCCCCAGGGGCTATTAACACTACGGCCATAGTAACAATCCCCAGGCGGTAACCCACACAGATAGCGTCAATCCCCTCATGGAATGTTTCGGTCTCGTCGGTCTCCCCAATGCGGGCAAGTCCTCGCTTTATAACGCACTCACGGGTGGCGGGGCCTTGGCGGCTCCCTACCCCTTTGCCACGAAGGATCCGAACATCGGAATCGCCAAAGTGCCAGACAACCGCCTGCTTGCTTTGTCAGAAATGTCGAAGACGAAAAGCATCGTGCATGCAGCGGTTCAAGTGGTCGACATTGGTGGCCTTGTAGAGGGCGCAAGCAAGGGCGAAGGTCTTGGCAACAAGTTCCTGGCCAACATTCGTGAAGTTGACGCGATTGTGTACGTGTTGCGCGCATTCAAAGACCCAGACGTCATGGGACCTGATGATCCGCTCGAACATTTGCGCATTGTTGAACTTGAACTTGCACTTGCCGACTTAGAGACAGTGGAGACACGCCTTAAGCGAGTCAGCAAAACTGCACGCGTTGACAAGGGCAACCAAGAAGAAGCTGCATTGCTGCAACGTGCGTACGACGCGCTGGCTGAAGGCTTGCCGCTGTACCGCGCAGGAATGTCAGCAGATGACCGCGAAGCACTTGCACCTCATTTCTTGCTTACTAATCGTCGCGTACTTGCTGTAGTCAACGTTGGCGAAAACGAACTCGACACGATTCCGGCAATGGAAGCTCGTGTTCGTGCAGAATTGTGCCCTCCAGGTTCAGTTCAGGAGCACGAAATTGAAGTGCTCGGCATGAGCGTGCAAATTGAAGCAGAAGCTGCACAGTTAGAGCCAGCAGACCGTGCCGAGATGCTCGAGGCGCTCGGCCTTGGTGAAGGCGCACTGACAAAGATGGTTCGCTCGGCATTTCATTTGCTCGGCTTGCGCACCTATTTCACTACTGGTGAAAAAGAGACACGTGCATTGACATTCCACGCGGGTGACAAAGCCCCTGTTTGTGCCAGCAAGATTCACTCAGATATTCAGCGCGGGTTTATTCGTGCCGAAGTCATCCACTGGGATGAACTGATCGAGCTCGGATCATGGAATGCAGCCAAAGATGTCGGCAAGATCCGTTCTGAAGGCAAAGAATACGAGTTTGTTGACGGCGACGTCACCGAGTTCCGCTTTAACGTATAGGTAGCGACACGGAGGTCACCATGAGTGCACCACAAGAACTCGAGCCCATCTGGCTTGTCAGCAAAGGCAATGTATTGGCAGCTGGCGTTCGTACCGTGACACGCACTCAACGACGTCGCGGCCTCACCGGTGTTGCTGTTATTGAACAACCACTTGTGCTTGAACCATGCAATTGGGTGCACACCATTGGCATGAAAGCAACAATTGATGTTGCTTACGTTGCTTCGAACAACATCGTGATACAGACTGCAACCATGAAACCGTGGCGAGTTGGTGCTCGTATTCCTGCAACTGCACTGATTATTGAAGCTGCCGCTGGTTCATTTGAACGCTGGAACCTGCGTGTTGGTGATGAAGTAGAGGTGCGCCGTGTCGAAAGATGACATTGTCACCTCAGCAATTCACGCTGGCTTGTGGTTAGTTGCAACTCCCATTGGAAACCTTGAAGATTTGTCGCCACGTGGTGCGGCAGTGTTGCGCGCTGCGAAAGTCATTTGCTGTGAAGACACTCGACATAGCGGCTCGTTGTTGAAGCGCATTGGTGCTTCACCTGAACGATTGATTGTTGCTAACGAACACACAGAGCACGACGCAATCGAATCGGTTTTGTCGTATTTATCTACTGGTGCAGTAGTTGCATTGATTTCTGATGCAGGTACTCCAGCGATCAGCGACCCAGGTGAACGTCTTGTTCGGGCAACAATTAATGCCGGGTACACCGTGCATTCAACCCCAGGGCCAGCTGCCTTTGTTATGGCTATAGCTATGAGCGGATTACCAACAGCACGCATTGCCTTCGACGGC
>CAIZMV010000061.1 GCA_903934195.1 uncultured Acidimicrobiaceae bacterium
CGCAATAGTTGACGAACCCAGTTACCAATCAGTTCGATAGCCAAGACAATTGCAAATATCGAAATCACGATTGCGCCAGTGGTTTGAAATTCCAAAACTCTCATCGAGTTCAGCAATAGGAAACCGATTCCCCCGCCGCCAACGATGCCGAGCACTGTGGATGAACGAAGGTTCACATCCAAGATGTAGAGAAAGTGACCGGTAAACGCAGGCATGAATTGCGGTACAACCGAGGCAAAGAACTCTTGAATCTTCCCTGCACCAACGGCAACCACAGCTTCACGCGGTGCAGCGTCTACTTCCTCTAATGCTTCAGCAAAAAGCTTGGCAGAAAAGCTCGCAGTCACCACCGTGAGTGCCAAAGTTCCCGGAACAGGACCAAGCCCCATGGCGCTTACGAAGATGACTGCGATGATTAATTCGGGGATACCGCGGAAGGCCAACATCAGTAACCGCGTAACAGTTGAGAGAATTTTCTTAGTCATGATGTTGCGTGCGGCCAACAAACTAAGAGGAACTGCAATGAATAGCCCGAGTCCAGTTGCAATAACTGCAATGACTACCGATTCCACGATTCCTGTGACCATCTCCGAACGAACCGTTGAGAAATCAGGTGGGAACAGATCACCAAAAACTGTGACGATTCGCGGAAGCAACGGGAAACTCCGTGCCCAGTCGATTTCAATCGTCCAAATCGCAACAACAAGTGACAGCAATAGAGCTGAGATTGTTGCAGTACGAAACATTCGATCCCATGTCCACGGTGGCGTCAGAGAACGAGTTTCAATGGATTTTCTATTGACACGCGTATCTCTTCTGATAATCCTCTGCGAGAGCCAACCGTGACGAGATGACTGCGTCATGGCTGCAGCTTCGCCCAAGATTGAACTACGAACACGAACAGAGAGAAGTTCTACAACAGTTACCACAACGAAGATAACCGATACAGCACCAAGTGCCGATTCGTAATCAAGAGAGCGCAGTGAGGTTTGAATTAGAAAACCAATACCGCCAGCACCCACTAATCCGAGGACAGTAGACGCACGGATGTTTATTTCTAGACGAAAAAGTGCGGTTGCAATCATGGAGGGCAAAGCTTGCGGAAGAATTGATGCACGTGTTGTCTGACGACGAGTAGCACCTACGGAAATAGTTGCCTCCCGCGGCGCTTCAGCAGCCTGTTCAATGGCATCTGCGAACAACTTGCCCACCATTCCGATGGAGTGAATTGCAAGAGCTAGCACTCCTGGCAATGGACCAATGCCAATTGCAGAGACAAACACTGCACCAAGAACTAACTCAGGGACTGCACGTGTGAGAGAAATGATCGTTCGACAAAAGTACTGAATGCTTGGATGAGGAGAAGTATTTCTAGCGGCACCGAGTGCCAGGGGGAAACTGAGAAGTATTGCCCCTGCCGTTCCCATGATCGCCATCCAAACAGTTTCAATGGTGGCATCAACAACATTTGAGAGATTTGAAAAATCAGGCGGAACCATTCGCTTAATCAAGCGCCCTACGTCTCCAAAACTGCTAGTGATACCACTAAAACTCATTCCGAGAAAAGTCCAGGACCACACAAAGGCCACGAAACATACAACTGAAAAGATGAACAGTTGCAGTTGTGTCGCCGAAATTGGTGGGGCTAAACGTTCTTTTGTGACTGAAGAGTTCATGCACTTTGCAGTATGTGTGATTCGAACTGTTGGACGGTTCCGGTTGTTCGGTACACCTCCATCACTTGTTCTTGACTCAACTGTGCGTTCATCTGATCAAGAACTACTTGTCCTGCCCGAAGTCCAACAATGCGGTCAGACCAGCCGAGTGCCAGTTCTACTTGGTGAAGGGTGCAGACAACTGTCATTCCATCTTCGCGAGCTATGCGCAGGATCAATTCAAGAACCTGGTTTGCAGACTCAGGATCAAGTGACGCTACGGGTTCATCCGCCAATAGAATCGATGGTTCTTGCATCAAACTTCTTGCAATTGCAACGCGCTGCATTTGACCACCAGAAAGTGTGTCGGCACGCTGAAACGCTTGTTCTAGAAGCCCAACTCGCTCCAATTGCTCAAGAGCTTTACGGCGAAGCGCAACAGGGTACGAGCGCACTCCTAAACGAGGGCCACGAAGGCTGCCGAGAGAACCTACTAACACATTCTCCATGCAAGTTGCTCGCCCAACAAGTCCGAACTGTTGAAAAACGAACCCGATGTGATGACGCAATTTACGTAACGACTTTCCATTGGCGGTTGATACATCTGTACCCAGCACAACGACTTTGCCGCCTGTCGGAGAATGAAGCCCGTTTAGAGTCCGTAACAATGTTGATTTACCTGAACCAGATAGACCGATGAGTGCAAGCACTTGCCCACGTGGAACTTCGAGTGACACATTGTCAAGAGCAAGAGTTCCGTTTGGGAAACGCTTTGACAGTGACGTGACATTTACTGCCACGTCACTGTCTACAACAGCGTGATCTACTTGCACTTAGTTGACTTAGTTGATTCGCACAC
>CAIZMV010000062.1 GCA_903934195.1 uncultured Acidimicrobiaceae bacterium
ATATGGGCACCCCTGCCGTTTAGTTCTTAGACTCTTACTATTCACCGGTTCCCCCCGAACCTTCACGTAAATCCAAGGATCGCTCATGGCTGCAACAACTGGCAACGCACGGCTCACACAATGGGTGAAAGATTGGGCAGAAGTTCTTGAACCTGACTCCATCTATTGGTGTGATGGTTCTGCTGAAGAATACGAGCGTCTCTGCCAATCACTAGTTGATGCAGGCATCTTTACAAAGCTTGATGATGCAAAGCGCCCGAACAGTTACTGGGCACATTCTGATCCAGGCGATGTTGCTCGCGTTGAAGATCGCACATTCATTTGTTCGAAGGACGAATCAGATGCTGGTCCAAACAACAACTGGCGCGAACCATCTGAGATGCGCGCCGAGATGATGAGTTTGTACAAGGGCGCCATGAAGGGCCGCACCATGTATGTGGTTCCTTTCTCAATGGGCCCACTTGGTTCACCAATCGCTCACATCGGCGTTCAGTTGTCAGACAGCCCATACGTTGCTGTCAACATGCGCATCATGACCCGTATGGGCCAAGGCGCACTTGATGTTCTTGGAAACAATGACTGGGTGCCATGCGTGCATTCAGTTGGCGCTCCCCTTGCGCCTGGTCAGAAAGATTCTGCGTGGCCATGCAACCCTGACAACAAATACATCGTTCACTTTCCAGAGACTCGCGAAATCATGTCGTACGGTTCCGGATACGGCGGCAACGCGTTGCTAGGAAAGAAGTGCTTCGCACTGCGCATTGCTTCAGTGATGGCGCGTGATGCAGGTTGGCTTGCAGAGCACATGTTGATTTTGAAACTTACGAACCCTGAAGGTGCGTTCAAGTACATCGCGGCAGCATTTCCATCTGCATGCGGAAAAACAAACCTTGCAATGCTTGTTCCAACGATTCCAGGCTGGAAGGCCGAGACAATCGGCGATGACATTTGCTGGATGAAGTACGGCGCCGATGGCCGCTTGTATGCAATCAACCCAGAAGCAGGCTTCTTTGGTGTTGCTCCAGGAACTGGGTACGACACGAACGCCAATGCCATGGAAACCATGACAAGCAACTCGATCTTCACGAACACTGCGCTTACGCCTGCTGGCGATGTGTGGTGGGAAGGCATGAGCGAAGAAGCTCCTGCACGTGCAACCGACTGGAAGGGCAATGCATGGAATCCAGAAGTGGAAACCCCTGCTGCACATCCGAATGCTCGCTTCACAGCTCCTGCATCTCAGTGCCCATGCATCGCGCCTGAGTGGCAAGACCCAGCTGGTGTTCCTATCTCAGCCATCTTGTTCGGCGGACGTCGTCGCACAACCGTTCCTCTTGTCACTGAAGCATTCGACTGGGATCACGGCGTGTTCCTCGGCAGCATCATGGCGTCTGAGACAACAGCAGCAGCCGGCGGTGCTGTTGGCAACTTGCGCTTTGACCCAATGGCAATGCTTCCATTCTGTGGCTACAACATGGCCGATTACTTTGGACATTGGCTCAAGGTTGGCGCAGCCGCCAAGAGCGAGAACCTCCCAAAGATTTTCTTTGTGAACTGGTTCCGCCGAGATGAAGATGGTCGCTTTTTGTGGCCGGGCTATGGCGAAAACAGTCGCGTTCTCAAATGGATCTTTGACCGTCTTGATGGAAAAGCAAATGCAACAAAGACTGCAATTGGCTACTTGCCATCCCCTGCAGACATTGATGTCTCTGGCCTCAACGTCACCGACGCTGACATGAATGCTTTGTTGTCAATCGACTCCGAAGGCTGGAAATCAGCGTTGCCGCAAATGCGCGATCATTACGCCCAGTTCGGTTCAAAGCTTCCTGCGCCGTTGACTACGGCACTAAACGAACTTGAGTCGTCACTCGCCTGATTCATCTTCGCGCCTACGGCGCAAGAACGCTGGCAACATCAAGGCAGTCACACCGGCTGCAACGAGCACGCCTATAAACACCACCGCTAAAGCGTTACCGCTCGACTGTTCTCCAAGCGCCACAGACAATGCCATCGTGACGGGACTTCCATCGCGTTCGCCCGCAAGAACCACATTGTGATTGCCGCTTGGAATTCCTTGAGGAATTTCATACGAGGCGTTCATGATTCCCTTGTCATCAACATCGGTCCGACCTAGCAAGACCGGATCAGAATACAAACGCACTTCAACACGAGTGTTAAATGAAAATCCTGTGGCATCCACAGTGACTGAGTCTCCAGCTTTCACTCGCAATCGCCCATCGGCATCGAGTGACAGTTTGCTACCGTCAGCTGCAACCGCCCAGATACGAACAACCATTGGACCCGCCGTAATGGTGAGACGATTGTTCTCGCGAGTAATCACACCTTCGACTACTTTGCCGCCAATCAATACACTCGACCCACCCAATTCGGTACGTGGCACATTAAGCACGGCCAACTTGGCAATTGTGGTTGTTGTAACAACCGGAGCTTTAGTGGTTGTGGTCACTACAGCAGCAGCACCTACAGCTTTGGTGTCTCTTTGCATCGTCACTGTCGTACTTGAAGTGTTTGTGTTACCAACAACTGTGGTGACCGTGGAAATGGAACTTTGCCCCACGGCGAGAGTTGTTACCGTCACGGGCACGGTTGTTGCAGTAACCCCTGTTCCTGACGGCGCTGTAGTAACCGTTGTTGTTGTTCCAGTCGGCTGCACTGTTGTTGTGGAAACAACTGTTGTCGTTGTAACGGCAGGAGACGTAGTCGTTGAAGCAACTGTTGTTGTAACAGCAGGAGACGTAATAGTGACTGCAGTTGCAAGAGCATCTGAAGTTGGGCCTGTGTTTGACGATGCATCTAATACGGAGCCGGATCGCAGCCGAAGAGTCACCGTGCCGTCTGAAGAACACGTGACAGTGATGACTACCGAAAGATTGGCAGCATTTGAAGCAGTTGTAATGACACAACCTGTAGCAGTACCAATCGTCCCAAAATCACCCGCAGCAATTCCAGACACGGCTTCTGAAAACGTCAACGTATAACTGAGAATTCGCGACGATGACGGCGTAGTTGGTTCGGTCCACGATGCCGTCGGAGCAATTATGTCTGCTGTTGAATTGTTGGTAGCCGAACGTCCCGAGAACGAAGCCGCGTCATTTCCGGCAAGGTCTTGCACTGCCGCATTTGATGTTGCTGCATTAGATGCAGGAGCTACATACGCAACAGTAATCACGGCCAACGGCCCCAATGCAGGAGACAACGTGAGAACAACTGTTGACCCATTCACTACGGCACTAGTTGGCGTCAACAAAACAGCACTGGCAGTGACCGTAAAGGCACTTGCAGCAGCTGTAGTGGCATGCAACGACTCGCTAAATGTCAACACGAGCGATGTTCCATTCGCATCTAATGCCCCCGATGTGAGCGTGGGGACCGTCAGATCAGCAGAGTTATTCGTAATCGAAATAGCCGAGAACGACACAGCATCATTTCCAGCAACATCCTGAACAGCAAGATTTGAAATTAACGAACTGGCTGTTGGGGCCAGATAAGACACCAACACTGTTGCCGTGGAACTGATCACCGATGGCAAGGTGAGTGTCGCAGTTGACCCACTGATGCTCACATTGGTTGGAGTCGATGATGAGCCGCTTGCACTTACTGAAAAAGCACTCGCTGGTGAAGTCTTGACACGCAAAACTTCACTGAAAGTTAAAACGAGAGTGGTGCCATTCGAGTTAAGGACACCCGACTCTAGAGTCGGTAGTACCGAGTCTGAAATGGCACCACGAAGCGTTGGATAACCATTATTGACTAATGAATTCATATTCCAGACGCCCGCAAAGTCCCAACTAGCCCCAGTAAAGGTTGCTTGTGTTTTCATAAGCGAAGTGGTCTTCCCCGTCGCGCATGAACTTGCCCCAGCACCTGTGGAGACATCCCAGAAATTATATGTACATGTTCCGGTGGTGGTGTGAACAAACGGACGTCCACTAGCAATGGAATACGAATTAGTTACAGAACCGTACGAGGAATTCTGCCCGACAAGACCACCCTTGTTACCTGCGCCATCAACATTGCCTGTCGAATAGGAATCTTGAATTGAACAATAGTTGTTACCAACTAATCCCCCACCAAAACTAGTTGTTGCTGTTACTAAACCAGATGAGTATGACTCCGACACTAAAGACCACTCACATGTGCCAACTACACCTCCGACTCCGCCAGAACCCGATACCTGGCCACTTGAATATGTTCGAACCACGCTTGGCTTTGTAGTTGCACTTGTATTTCGACCACTTGCCTTGCCGACAACACCGCCCGTACTGGTGCAGGAACTGCCGCCAATATCGCCAGTGTTATAGGTTGAGACGACAGTTGATTCAAATAGGTAGCCGACAATTCCTCCAACGTGCACGCAACTGCTTGCCGAACTTACATTTCCGGTGTTAAAAGAATTTGAGATCGCACAGTTGTCAAGTCCAAA
Organism: uncultured Acidimicrobiaceae bacterium; assembly: GCA_903934195.1. Classification (GTDB taxonomy): domain Bacteria; phylum Actinomycetota; class Acidimicrobiia; order Acidimicrobiales; family Ilumatobacteraceae; genus UBA2093. Next base: position 4,445 of record CAIZMV010000062.1, read on the forward strand.
GCCTGAACCAAACGAACCTACTAGTCCTCCAAGTTGTTTTAACCCAGAGACACTGCCCGAGAAAGAAGACCCGCTGATATTGGGCCCGAAAGAATCACAAGAACCGGATTGGTCGCCCAGCTCCCCGGCAAGACCGCCCACATTCAAGCTGCCAGTTACTGTTGCAGATGATTGGGAGTTAGAAATTGCCCCCATTTTTACTCTGCCTACAATCGAACCTGTGTAGGGGTCCCCAGATGGTGGCGAAACAATCGCTGCGGTAACGCTTCCACCCGTGATTATGACTTGTGAGATTGTTACCGCGGTAGCTGGGCTAGTACTGGCATTTCCAATAAGCACTGCAGAGTAAGCCAGTGCGACGGCCGAACTATCAATGACAGGGGTCGAAATGGTGAGATTCTTTATGACAACGTTTCCAGTTACTTGAGAAAAAAGCGCACAGTAGGTTCCCGAGGTACAGGTGATGTTCAAACCTCTTAATTCATAATTGTTGCCGTCGAGAGAACCTGAAAAATAGGTAGAACCACTGGCAGGCATCGGCGCTTCTGCCCCCACACTGCAATCCACATTCGAGGTGAAGACGTAACTGGCAGAAAGATTTGCCGTTGTGTCATCAATTGCGAAAAGTTCAGCACACGTTGATATCAAGTACGGGCTAACCGACGATCCTGCTCCGCCCCCAAAAGCCGAGACCTTTTGAACTGGAGTAACCGAAACGGCCACCGAAATGGCAATAAGTAGAAAGAGGGAGCAAATGCACGACAGTTTTCTCATAGAGAAATTCTACACAAAATGTAGAATTTCTCTAGAGGCCTTTGGGGGGCAAATTAGGCCTGGCCTACCAACATGGCTCGGATACCGAGCCCCATGAGGAACAAACCACCGAAGCCGTAGAGCAAGTAGGTCTTGCTTTTGAGCTGATGGCGATAGCTGTAAATGATTGCTACTGCCATGATGGCGACAAAACCATAGAACGCGTGAAATGCAGGAAACTCAAGTTTGTCCTTGTTGACCATGATGACGCCGAGTGTGACCTGCACAAAGATGGTGAATTCTGCAACCCCGGTGTACCACCACAGGGCACGAGTACGTAGCGGAGTGATCTTGTGGGCGGCAAGTGCCCACACGCCAGCAAGGCCGTTGCTAATGATTGCAACCCACGCCCACGCACTATGAATGTCAGAGATAAGCAAAGAAATCACGTTTACAAATCTACCTAGCGAATGAGCGTGTCGGCTTCGTTGCCCGACTCAATAAGGACCAGTTTTCCGTCGACAACCTCAAAAGTTGTGACCGAGCAGTTATCAAGACTGGCAATAACCATCGCGTCATTGTCTGTCGCGACGCCAATCACCGCATTGATAGCAATGAAGTGACTAAACACAACAGTGTCTGTGGTGATTGCCGCGACACGTTGCGCAATTGCATTGCGATAGTCGATGTAATGAGATCCAGAACGTGTCGCAACTTGAGTCCACGTACCCGCCATTGCCTCGCGCAACCAATCGACTCGGTTTTCCAATGTGTATTCGACAGGCGATGGAATCTCTCCAACCAAAGGTTCAATCACAACGTCCTGTTTCCATGCCGTAGCTAACGGGAACGCCGTTTGTTGACAACGAAGCAAAGGGCTCGACATAACTGGCAATGGCCCGAGCGAAGACAACTTTGACGCAACAGCAAGTGATTGACTGCGACCAAGATCATCAAGACCTGGGTCTGGATCAACATTCCAACCAGCTGCGGCGCGTCCGTGGCGCACCATGTACACACGTGTCATTCGAAAATCCAACCGTCACGCATTGGCTCGTTGCTCTTCGGGTCAATGAACCACTCGTTGCCAAATTGACGTGCGAACGTTTCATCGTCCATTGCTAAGAAGAAACCTGAATCGCTCAATTGACTTGCATGGCACTTCATTGCTGCGCGCTTCAGTGGCGCATATTTCACGACATCGAATTTGTAGTTGATTTCTGACTCAAGTGTTCCCATTGGATTGCCGTCGTCCATTGGACCATC
>CAIZMV010000063.1 GCA_903934195.1 uncultured Acidimicrobiaceae bacterium
CGTGCTCGCCGGCCGGACCAGTGGTCATTGAGGCAGCACGTATTGGTAGAGCAATAGGGGAGACATTGAAATGAGCTACACGCTGGGACTTCATGAACTGGGCGATGGTTGTCACGCGTACTTGCAACCAGATGGTGGTTGGGGCTGGTCAAATGCCGGACTCATTGTCGGTGATGGCGCTTCGCTGCTCGTCGACACCTTGTTTGATTTGAAAATCACGCAACGCATGCTTGATTCCATGGTCTCTGCCACGAACGGCGCACCTATAACAACTGTGGTGAATACACATGCGAACGGTGATCATTGTTATGGAAACGAATTGGTTGTCGGAGCAAACATCATTGCATCGCAAGCTACAGCGCACGAGATGTCAGAAGTTCCTCCTGCAATGTTGGCCGCCTTGAATAGTGCGCCAGGTGAGATCGGAGATCTGTTCCGACATTTCTTTGGTGAATTTGATTTTGAGGGCATTACTCCTGTGCTGCCTACGACTACCTTTTCGGGCAAATACAGCTGCGAAGTTGGCGGCCGTACAATCGAACTAGTTGAAGTGGGGCCTGCTCATACGCAAGGTGACACATTAGTTTTTGTCCCAGATGCAAAGACTGTCTACACCGGCGACATCTTGTTTATTGGTGGAACCCCAGTTGTATGGGTGGGGCCTCTCGATAACTGGATTGCCGCATGTGATCTCATATGTGCGTCAGACGTTGACCACATTGTTCCGGGGCATGGACCGTTGACTGACAAGGCCGGAGTTACTGCAATTCGTGACTATCTCTCGTTTGTTCAGAGCGAAGCAACCGAGCGATACAACGGCGGGATGGATGCATGGGATGCGGCGCGTGACATTGCATTGAATGGTTTTGAAAAATGGGGCGAATTCGGACGACTAGCTGTCAATGTTGACACCGTGTACCGAACTTTGAGCCCAGCGCACAAGAGCCCAGATGTTGTGGAACAGTTCAGGCGGATGTTTGCTTTTGAGTTGAAGCATTAACTTGCGAGATTTTTCGTCTCACGACAACCACCCAAGCAGTGAGCGCTACTAAACAGAAGAAGAACCATTGCATGGCGTATGACATGTGAGTGCCTTCATCGAGCGGCGGAAGTGCCACTTTGGCTGGCCACTGTGATGCATCAGCAGGTGATTCCTCAATCAATTGCAGGAACATCGGCTCAATGGTTTTGCCAACGTGAGCCGCAATAAGCGGAATATCAAAACGTTGAAACTCTGTATTGCCCGCTTCCTTTGAATCAATGGGGCCGAGTGCAGACCGAGCCTGAGAAGCGCGTAAGTACCCAACGATTTCAATTTCACCAGTTGGTGCGATCGGCGGTTCCATAACTAGTGGAACAAAACCTCTGTTCACAAGGATGGTTCTCTGGTTCAGCGACGTAAATGGCACGACTGAGTTGTAACCAGCTGTTCCGTCTTGTGATCGATTGATAATGGTGACGGCTTTAGATGGATCGTACGAGCCTGTAATGGTTACCCGCATCCATTCACTTGACTCTTTGTTCCATTTGTCTGGCACGACTTTGTCAAGTGTCTGAATAGGTGTAGACGAATGTGATTGAAGGACTGAATTGAATTCACGCTTTTGGTCAAGGCGATTCAGTTGCCAAAAACCAAGATTCGCCATGAGGAAAACGAGTGATGCAACACCGATATGAATAAGGATCCAACGGGGGGAGAGCAGTTTGCGCACCATGCAATTGCAACACTATCGGCGCCAGATAAAGCGACTACGGTGGGTGTCGTGGGGCACAGGGAATACACCGAAGACAGCATTGATTCTGAGTTCTGGCGGGAGGTGTTCGGTGCAGACATCTCTGCAAGTCCTCCGAAACGTATTGGTGAGGGCCAGGTGGGCATGAACTTACGTTTCGCTCTGGCTTCAGACGATGCTTCTGTTCCTGCTTCGGTCGTTGTGAAGATGGCGTCACCAGATCCGACTAGTCGAGCAACAGGTATCGGGCTTCGTAACTACGAGCGTGAGGTGAAGTTCTATAACGAGGTGGCAACATCGCTTGATGTTCGTACACCACATTGCTACTTCGCGGATTGGAATGAAGCCGGCGGAGATATAGCCATTGTTCTTGAAGACATGTCTCCATCCGAGCAAGGCGATCAAATCCGGGGCTGCACAATTGA
>CAIZMV010000064.1 GCA_903934195.1 uncultured Acidimicrobiaceae bacterium
GTTGTGATGTCTTTTTCAGACGCAAGTAATCCGATTCCGGATGTGATGAGATCAACGATTGCCATGAGAATTCCCCCTAATAGTTGGTCCCCCCGGAACAACAAGTGAAAACACTAGTTGTCTTTACGATGAACGCAAACTGCAGGGGCGTAGCCTTACTTATATGTCTGAACTGCGCATCGGTGTTATTGGTACTGGAATGATGGGCTGCGAGCATTTGCGCAATCTCATGGGCATCGAGAACGTTGCGGTAACTGCCATTAGTGACCCTCATGAAAAACAACATGGCTGGGCCCGTCATACCTTGGGCGACCAGGCAGCTGGGGTGGCTGAGTTCACGGATCACCGAGACCTTCTTAATAGTGGTCTTGTTGACGCAGTTCTTGTTGCTGCACCCAACTTCACTCACAAGTCTTTACTAGATGACATCTTTGAGACCAACATTCCGGTTCTTGTAGAAAAACCGATGTGCACCACCGTGGAGGATTGTGTTTCAGTAGTTAAGGCTCAGTCTGAGCGCTCGGCCATTACGTGGGTGGGCCTTGAGTACCGGTACATGGCACCAATTGCCGGACTTCTTCGTGAACTACGTTCGGGAATCATCGGAAACATGAAGATGATGTCGATTCGTGAGCATCGTTTTCCGTTTCTTGTCAAGGTTGACAATTGGAATCGTTTCTCACAAAACACAGGCGGCACGTTGGTAGAGAAGTGTTGCCATTTCTTTGACCTGATGAATGTAGCTGTTGGCTCACAACCAGTGCGCGTGATTGCTAGTGGCGGACAAGACGTGAATCATCTTGACGAGGTGTACGACGGAAAGCGCAGTGACATTCTTGATAACGCGTATGTAATTGTGGAATACGCAAACGGCGTGCGCACCATGCTCGACTTGTCAATGTTTGCTGAAGGTGGCCAGCATGAACAAGAAATCACGGCGGTGGGGGATAAAGGAAAGCTTGAAGCGTTCATTCCTGGCAATGGCAAGATTTTCTTCGGTGAACGTTCATCTCGGTCAGTGCGAGAGATCGAAGTACCGACAGACCCTGATATCGCACACATGGGTTTCCACTTTGGTGCCAGTTTCATTGAATGCAAACGCTTTGTTGACGCAGTGCTGAACAACACCCAACCAGAAGTCACGGTTGTTGATGGATTGTGGTCAGTAGTTATTGGCGCAGCCGCACACAAATCAATTGATGAACAACGGCCCGTGCTTATTTCAGAGTACGGACTCTGAGATGGACGATTTCGTACTAACAGCGCATCTTGTATCTGCTTGCATCATGGTGGGTGTCATCTGGTTTGTGCAGTTAGTGCATTATCCGTTACTTGCAGTTGTGCCAGTCGAGAGCGCGAAGCAAGTGGCTGAAAAACATCAGAAGTGGACAGGGATTGTTGTTGGGCCGCCAATGGTTGTTGAAGGAGTGTCCACATTGATTCTGTGGGCCAATACTCCAGCTGGAGTGTGGTGGTGGCTGACATGGGCAAACGGTGCGTGTTTGGCCGTTGCACTGTTGTGCACCATTTTTCTTTCCGTACCGCGGCATGCGCGCATGGTTGAGGCACCTGATGCTCAGGTAGGCAAAGAACTAGTACTGACTAACTGGCCACGCACCATTGCGTGGACCATGTGCGGTTTTCTCGCTGCCGTAATGCTTCTACAAGGGACGTAAACCATGAGTGATTTCTTTAGCTCACTATTAGACACTGCAATTGTTCCGGGGTTTTCCCGATTTGGTTTTCTCGCACGTTCGCGCATTAACCATTGGGATCAGGTGTCTAGCTATGACCTCACTGGCAAAGTGGTAGTCATCACAGGTCCAACATCTGGGCTGGGGAAAGAATGTGTACGAATTCTTGCACCAACAGGTGCCCAGTTAGTTCTTGTCGCACGAAACAGAGAGAAGTGCGATGACGTCATTTCGTCTGTACGTACTATCTGCACGGGGCCAGAGCCAATGTGTGTCGTTGCAGAGATGGGTGACTTACCTTCCGTTGGCAGAGCGGCAAGGGAGATTGCAACTCACTTTGCGCAGGTCTTCGCAATTGTCCATAACGCTGGCGCTCTTCTTAATTCACGTGAGGTTTCGCCTCAAGGTATTGAACAAACAGTTGCGTCTCATGTTCTGGGACCACACCTGCTGACAACTGTTCTGCTTCCGAACTTGATTGCTACCCAAGGCCGTGTTGTTACCGTCTCTTCTGGTGGTATGTATTCAGCAGAATTACCGAACATTGATGGGAAACGCACTTTAGAGATGCGTCCTGATATCTATAACGGTTCTAAGCAGTACGCAATTGCTAAACGCGCGCAAGTAACACTGAATGAAATCTGGGCAACCAATGAACGTTCAGTTCATTTCGATGCAATGCATCCCGGTTGGGCTGATACTCCTGGCGTGCAGGAATCAATTCCGGCATTTCGCCGTATCACAAAACCGATTCTGCGTTCCGCCCAACAAGGAGCTGACACCATTGCATGGCTGGCTGCGGTACAACCAATTCCAGGGCCAAGTGGCGCATTCTGGTCTGATCGTGAAGTTCGCAGTATTCATAAATTGCCGATGACTCGGCGCAGCGATACCGCTGAGGCTCGAACTAATTTGTGGAACTGGTGCAATCAGGCGATTGCATCGTACGTATCGGGATAGTTCAGCGAGCGCCTAGATACAACGGTTAGTTGTGGTGCCAATGCCATCAATGGTGGAAACCAAAACATCGCCAGGCTTCAAGAACACTGCCGGCTTACGAGAAACCCCAACACCGCCCGGTGTACCAGTAAAGATCACATCGCCGGGAAGTAGTTCAACAATTCCTGATACGTATTCAACAATGTCACCAACATTGAACACAAGGTCATCAGTCAAAGTGTTCTGAACTTCTTCACCATTTAGTGTGCAGGTCATGTGCATCACATCACGATTTGGCACATCAGCTGCGTCAACAAGCCATGGACCAAATGGTCCGAAGTTCTTCTTGCTCTTACCAAGATCAAAGTGAGGAGGCTGAGCTGCAAATTGCAATGCACGGTCTGAGATGTCTTGACCAACGCTGATTCCCGCAATGTGGTTCCATGCGTCGGCTTTAGCAATATTGCGACCACCACTACTTATGACAACTACAAGTTCGACTTCCCAGTCGACCATCGGAGCATCGATTGGAATATCAGCATTCGGCCCAGCGATGCACGACGTGAACTTTGTAAATGTCAGTGGCACAGCAGGAAGTCCCATTCCACTTTCTTCAGCGTGCGAGCGGTAGTTCAAACCGATGGCGAACACTTGCAACGGCCATGGTGATGGTGCATCAAGTTCGTCTGGGTTGGCGGGTGTTCCGCCTTCAGTCACGGTTGCAGCAAACGCACGCAACTCTGCCCAACGTGGAAAAGCCTTGATGGGGTCTGAATCGAATTTCCCACCACTGACTTCTGCCAGGTCGACAAGATTGTTGTTGGGGCCGACCACCAATTGGGCGCGGCCATTTTTTGAAGCAAATCGCAAGGTCATGGGGCTACTATAGTCATGTTTAGTCACTTGACTAACAATGGAGAGTAGGAAAATTTCATGGCTTCGCCTATCAAATTCGCCCATGTCGTTTTGAAGA
>CAIZMV010000065.1 GCA_903934195.1 uncultured Acidimicrobiaceae bacterium
CTGCTGGTATAGCCACAGTTGCTTCCTTTATTGCATGTATGGCGCTAATGAACTCGTCGCAACCGTGGGCATTTTTCTCGCCACATACTCGTGCATTTGAACTAGCGATTGGTGCTCTTGTCGCAGTTGTTCCTCTTGGCGTTTCAGCCGCAGCAGTTCGAATCAATGCTGTGCTCGCTTGGTGTGGGCTCGCTGGAATCATTGCAACAGTCGCTTTGTTCTCAGAGACCACTACTTTCCCTGGGCCGTGGGCACTTGCCCCGGTTATTGCAACTGCATTCTTGTTGCGTGGTGGAAATGCAACTGTGTGGTCACCTGATGCGATATTGCGCCTATCACCAATGCAATGGCTAGGTTCGCGTTCATACTCTGCGTATCTGTGGCATTGGCCTGTACTCATCATTGCTGCAGCAGCCCTTGAAAAGAAACTCTCAGTGTTTGAGGGACTTATATGTCTCATGATCTCGCTTGCGCTCTCAGAGTTCTCGTATCGTTTCGTAGAAAACCCTGTACGTCGAAACCACAACATTGCCGGAGTTCGGGCTTTGGTGTTAGCCGTTTCCTTGATTGCTGTGGTTAGTGGAAGTGCTGTACTCGCGATGAATAATCAGCCATCACGTGACGGTGGTTGGTCTGCAACGGCACCAACATTGGTTACTGAGTCGTCAACGACAATTGATTCCAGTGTTTCAACAACAACTATTCCGGCCATACCAGAATTACCAAATGAGGGACCACCGGTTGAAGCCATTGTTCAGGCGATGACCGCAACAGGGCTGCCGTCGAATATCACTCCGACGTTGCAACAAGCGATATCAGATATGCCAACGATCTACAGCAACAACTGCCATGCGAGTTTTTCAGCAATACAACCAAAGAACTGTGTGTATGGCGATGCAACATCATCAACGGTGATCGGTTTGTACGGTGATTCACACGCTGCTCAATGGTTTCCTGCATTTGAGAAGATGGCAATCAAGCGCAATTGGAAATTCATCAGTTATACAAAGCGTGGTTGCCCACCAGCAGATATTCCTACATACAGCAAAGTGCTCGGCAAGAACTACAAGGAATGTGCACCGTGGCGTGAGAATGTACTGAAGCAGATGGTGATAGACGGCGTGCAGACAGTATTCATCGCGCACTTCGATCGCTTACTCTCTGCATCAACTCGCGTTCCTATGTGGCAAAAAGAATGGCGCGCTGGTTTGCAGTCAACAATGGATTCGTTAACCGCCAAGGGCATAACTCCGATCCTGATGGAAGATACGCCGTATCCGGGGCAAGATGTGCCAACGTGCCTCAGTCGTCATTACACAAATGTGCAGCTATGTAATCCCACTATTAGTTCTGCCTATCGCGAAGACATGCACCAGATGTTGCAAGACTTCGATGCCGAGGATGTTCATGTGTTGTGGACGCGCCCATGGTTTTGTACCGCCGCAGGTTGCCCGACGGTGGTAGGAAACATCTTGGTGTATCGGGACGATAACCATATGACGGTTACCTTTGCCTCGTTCATTGCACCACTTTTGGATGCTGCGGTTGTTGATGTTGTGAATTGGGTATCAACGCAACGGTAATTAGTGCAACACTGACTACATGGAACAACGCAAATCACAGAACGAAATTCTCAAACAGTTGGTTTCAGATGGACACCTCACGTCGGACCAGGCCGACGAAGTTGCTTCAGCACCGCTACTCGCAGTAACGGCTCGCGAATTGGTGTCGTATCTTGCGGCGATTCTCATCACGATTGGTGTTGGCTTCATGGTTGCTGGGCTTGTAGTTAATGTCCCGCAGGCTGGAATTGCAGCCCTTCTGTATGTGGTTGCTGCGGCTCTTGCTTATTTCTCACACAAGTTCTCTAGTGCGACAAGTGAGAAACAGCGAGTGGGCGAAGTGCTGGAGATTGCATCGGTACTTGCTATCGCAGTTGCATCTGGAATTTTACTTGATATGACGAGTATGAGGTCTGAGTTGTCTGCCTGCATACTTGCTGTTGCGGCTGGAACATGGGGCGCTGTACGTGCATCACGTTCGCAGTTTTCTGGCGCAGTAATGTCATCTGCTTCAGTACCTATTGTGATCATGTCATCAAGTTCATTGATGAACTTAAATGGTGATAACAGCAATCTTGTTATTGGCCTCATGCTTCTTGTTGGTGGTGCCGGTTTGCTCTACATGGGTATGAGAAAAGTCGGTTTTGCATTGTTGCCGCGTGCATCAGGTTCATTGCTCATTGTGATTAGTTCAATCACGTTGGCAAATGTTTTCAGTATGGGGTTTGGCGGCCTCATACCAATAGGTATTGGCACGGCGTTGTTTGCGCTTGGTTCACGTGAACTTGCACC
>CAIZMV010000066.1 GCA_903934195.1 uncultured Acidimicrobiaceae bacterium
CCGCCACCTTTGGCCATGAAAAGAAACTTGTATGAGTCGCCATCAACTGATGCAATCTTGATTTCGGCTGGCAAGTTGTTTCCAGTGTTCTTCTCTTCGTACATGGTGATGGGTGCCATCTGGCTGTAGCGAAGGTTGCTTGTTTGGTACGTATTGAATACGCCGCGAGCAATTGCCTCTTCGTCGCCTCCGCCAGTCATCACAAACTGGCCTTTCTTGCCCTTCACAATTGCGGTGCCAGTGTCTTGACACATTGGCAAAACACCACCAGCAGCAATGGCGGCATTCTTCAACAGGTCTAGTGCAACGAAGCGGTCGTTTGCACTTGCTTCAGGGTCAGACAAAATATTACTGACTTGCTGCAGGTGATCGGTGCGCAAGAGGTGTGCAATGTCGCGCATTGCAGTTTCGGTAAGAAGCGTGATTGCTTCTGGCGTGACCTTCAGAAACGTGCCGAGAGGGGTCTCGACTTCTGAGACTCCGTCTTTCGATAGCAATCGGTATTCGGTGGTATCTGGCCCTAAGGGGAAGATCTCTGAAAAGGCAAAATCTGGCATGCACCTAGGTTAGAACGAACCCACTCAGGGCGCTCTATGCGCTCGGGTCGATGGGCCAATCGTGCTTGGGGTATCGGCCAGCCATTTCTTTGCGCACCTCTGCCCACGAGCCTTTCCAGAAGCCAGGTAAGTCGGCCGTGATCTGAATGGGGCGTTGCGCAGGGGATAACAGCTGAATGCGAAGCGGGATGGTGTTGTTGAGAACAGAAGGGTGAGTGGTGACACCGTAGAGGTGTTGCACGCGAATGGAAATCATTGGGGCGGCGGGGTCTGCGTAATTGATGTCAACAGGTTGACCGCGCGGCGGAGAAAACTGCGGCGGTGCTAACTGATCAAGTTGCGAGCTTGCATCCCAACCAAGGGTTGATTGCAACACCATCGTGACATCAACTTTTGCGAGGTCGTTACGTGATGTTGCACCAGCAAGGAAGGGCACAAGCCATTCTTCAAGCGTTGCAAGGAGGTGTGCGTTCGACGTTTCGGGCCAAGCGTCGCCTAGGTGATGGCGCAAAAATGCAATGCGTTGTCGAAAAGCTGTAGCGGAACCATTGCCAAGTATGGCCATGTTTGTTGCCCGTACGCGTTCAAGAAGGGCGTCGGTTGTTTCAGTGCCGGGTGTTGGCTGCAAGTCACGTTCATCAATGCGAATGCTTCCTACTTTGCGTACCACACGTTGTACGAGGTCGTCTCGCGATTTGTCCCACAGCAAGTAGGACTCGAGTTCGACGTCGTCTCCGAGGACTGTGGCAATGAATTCAATGTCCACTGCGGCACCTCGACGAAGCCTCGATGTAGAACGTTGGGCATCGATATCAGCTGCGACTACAAACTTCTCACGAGCAATCGGGTCTTTTGAATCCATAGTGACTCCACCGCCGCCGCGCATTACAAACTGACCTGGCGACGATCTGCGCATACCGAGCCTGTCGGGGTATGCCGACAACAAAACAACGCCACACAATGAATCGACGGCGTCATCTGAGACATTGTCATCAGTGTGAATAGACGACCGTCGCGCGATATCGCGTGCTGCTTCAAGAACACGGCGTGTGGCACCCCGATCTGCTGCGTCGTGATGCGCAATTCCCAGTACTGCTTTCACGCGCAACGCAAGGTCTGCTGGCAACGTGTCTGGTTTGCCGCGCATGATGTCGCGCTCTTCCAACAGTGCAGCAACAACACATGCAATCCAACCGTGAGGGTGAAGGTCTCGGTTGCGCGCAACCATGGTGCCAAGACGGGGGTGAAGCGGCAAACCAAGAACAGACCTGCCGAGCGGCGTGATGTGACCTTCATTGTCCAGCAAATGCAA
>CAIZMV010000067.1 GCA_903934195.1 uncultured Acidimicrobiaceae bacterium
ACTTTTTCGGCTGGTTTCAGCGCGATGAGATACAACAATGCCCACGCGGGAAGAAGAGCCAAAGTCGTCATTGCCCAGAACGGAATCTTCTTGCGTGTTTTTGCAGCAACAACATAGGCAGGGTCTTGTGCAACGGCTTTAGGGGCCGGAGCTTCTTTGGCCTTTGCTGGTGCAGCTGACGCGGCGGGTGTTGCGACTGCTGGTGTGCTGTCACTAGTGCTGTCGCCAGACGCTTCTGAACGTCGTGCTTTAGAGCGATTCAGTAGGTGCTCGGGAATCTCGGTCACTGCGCTTACCTCTCGGGGAGACCTGTCAGGCCTCTAAGAAGGCGGGATGCCCTCAGATGCAATGCCTGACCCCTCCACGATAGACAAACATCCCCTCGTGTGAGTAATCATCTGCCAAAAGTCGAGAAGTTTGTTCCGGGAACACAATCGAAAGCCCCAATGAAAAATGCACAATGGCACAACCTCGGCGTAAAGATCCGGTCAGAAATCACGGGAATTCGTCACATTGAGAAAATGGGACTTCTGCCTCTGTGATGACTAGTCTTCTAAGTGCTTAGGCACCTGCCCCATGACACAACCGTCACCAGGACCGGAGAAGAAGAATCGTCCATGCTCTCGATTGACATACTCAGATGGCCAGGAGTTAACCAGGCTTTTTTGTTTTCCTTTGGCATCACAACTGTGATGGCCCTTATCGTCATCCCATTCGGTAAACGACGCCCTGTCGGATCAGACACGACATGGGGTGAAGCCATGATTGGCTCTGTCTACACATTCTTTGTTCTGTTTCTTGCATTTGGTGTTGTGCCTCACCAGTTCCTTGACCATGCAGACAAAGACCTCGGTTGGCGTAAGGACAAATTGCTGCTCGGACCGTTTGACATCTTGAAGCCAAAGGCTTTTGGTGGAAATTTCCCCATGACTGTTAGTTATGAAGCAGTTCGCGACATCTTGACTGTTGTCATTCACGTCTACTTCATCGCACTCATGATCTTCCTGTTTGTTTGGTGGCAAAAGCGCGGCGAGCGCGGCGCGAAAGAAATCGAAGTATCAACGTACGGCCGTCCTTTGGTGAAGAAAAGCTAAAAACCCATGGCACGTACAGACGCAAACCCACCAATGCCCGAATGGTCAACTGAGTATCAACTCGTTGAGGTGGATGCTGATTACCTTGGCAAGGCAGTAAAGCCAAAGCAGTTCATTCATATTGATCAAAGTGAATGCATCATGTGTGAAGGTTGCGTTGATATTTGTCCGTGGAAGTGCATCCACATGGTGACACCAGATGCAATCTCTGAGGCACAAGACACCGAAATGCCCGGTTCAGACCCGTCTGACAACGTTCTTTTCATCATCGACGATGATGTGTGCACTCGTTGCGCACTCTGTGTCGACCGTTGCCCAACAGGAGTAATCATCTTGGGCAAAGTTGGCGCACCAGATCCAGATGGTGACAGTCATATCCGAACTAACAATCATGGCTACGGCTATGGAATGCGACTCTGAGGTAAAGGC
>CAIZMV010000068.1 GCA_903934195.1 uncultured Acidimicrobiaceae bacterium
CGAGTCATGTAGTAGGCGGTCAAGAGCGCAGTGATAACTCCGATGAGCCAAAGAAGACGATTGTTTGCAAACGCATAGAGAAGGACTTCATCCTTTGACCAGAAACCTGCGAATGGTGGGATACCAGCAATTGCCAACCAGCCAATAATGAAGGTGAACCCAGTGATTGGCATCAGCTTGCGAAGGGCACCCATCTTGCGCATGTCTTGTTCATGATGCATGCCATGAATAACAGAGCCGGAACCGAGGAACAAGAGAGCTTTGAAGAACGCGTGAGTCACCATGTGGAAAATTGCTGCAACGTATGCACCAGAACCGATGGCGAGGAACATGAAACCAAGTTGAGAGACCGTGGAATATGCCAAAACTTTTTTGATGTCGGTTTGAGCTACTGCAATAGTGGCTGCAAACAAGGCAGTAAGAGCACCGACAGTAGCAATGACATCGCCTGCCCACGGATATGACGCGTGAAGTACTGGCGCCATACGCGTTAAGAGGAATACACCAGAGGTAACCATGGTGGCCGCGTGAATAAGAGCCGAGACGGGAGTCGGACCTTCCATCGCGTCAGGCAACCAGATATACAGCGGCAACTGTGCGCTCTTTCCGCATGCACCAACAAACAGCATCATTGCTATTCCGGTTGCGGTGACTGCAGCGAGTTTTCCACCATCTGCAGCAGCGTTAATGCCTGCGTACGACAATGTTCCGACTGAAGAGAATGCAAGGAACATGGCGACCATCATTCCCCAGTCACCAACTCTGTTAGTCACAAAAGCTTTCTTTCCTGCAGTTGCTGCAGAGTCACGTGTGTGCCAAAACGAAATGAGGAAGTATGAGCAAGCGCCTACACCTTCCCAACCAAGGAAAGTAACAAGAAGGTTTTCACCGAGCACCAGCATCAACATTGAGAAAACAAAAAGGTTGAGATACAAGAAAAACTTCGAGAACTTCGGATCGCCATGCATGTAGCCAATTGAGTACAAGTGAATAAGGGATCCGATTCCGGTTACGAAGAGAGCCATTGTGATGCTCAATGGATCTGCCAAGAGAGCCATATCAACTTGTAGCGACCCAACTGGCAGCCACGAGAACAAGGTGACGACATGGTGACGCTCTTCTGCAGTGCGAGACAAAAGGTCGAAGTACACGCCAACCACTACAAGAAATGACGATGCAGTCATTACCGTCGCGAGTATTCCGGCACGAGGTTCACCAAGAATTCTGCCGAACAACAGAATCAATAAGAAGCCAGCTAGCGGCAACGCAGGGATAAGCCAAACAAGATCCAACATGGCAACTACCCCTTCAGTCCTGACATATCGTCGACTGTCAAAGTTGTGCGTCGTCGCATGATGGAAACGATGATGCCAAGACCTACCACAACTTCAGCAGCAGCAACTACGAGAACAAAGAACACGACAACTTGACCGTCAATGTTGGCAATTTGGCTAGATAGTGCAACGAAGGAGAGGTTCACAGCGTTCAACATCAATTCAATACACATGAACATGATGAGAGGGTTGCGACGCACCATGACACCAATGGTGCCGATACCAAATAACACTGCCGACAGTACGAGATACCACGTTGATGTTGGCTCTGCGAGAGAAAACATGACGCTCATTTCCCGGTCCCTACAGACTTGGTTTTACGTGCCATCACTACGGTGCCAATAACCGCAACTAACAACAGCACTGAAGTGAGTTCGAAAGCGAAAACGTTGTCGCTGAAAATCACCCGAGCAAGTTGGCGAATGTTTGCATCAGGAGATTCAAGTGTGGTCTCATTGACACCTTTGCCCGATGGGCCGAGCCCAGACCGAGACGTAACGATTGCTGCGATAACGATGGCGCTGATACCAACACCAATAATCACGGCAAGAGGACGCTGATTAGTGATTGGTTCGACACTGAGGTCTTCTGCCTTATCGACGCCGAGCAACATGATCACGAACAAGAACAGAACCACAATTGCACCGGCGTACACAATGACTTGCACTGCTGCCAGGAAATGCGCATTGTGAGATACAAACATCACAGCTATACCAAACAGCGTAAGAACAAGGCTCATGGCGGCATGCACTGGGTTAGACCGAGTCACAACTCCTAATGCGCCAATAAGAACCATGGCTGCAGCAACTACAAAAACGAAGAGTTCCATCAGTTTTCCAACTCAGATTCATCACTGATGTTTTGTGTGGGTTCTGCAGGACGAACGCCGTACCCAAGTTCCCCACCCCAAGACACAACCCCAACAAAATCCTCGCTACCGGCAGATGCAGTAGCGCGCATCCAACCAGAAGTGTTCTGGTCTTCGCCAGGTCGCCAGTCTTCCCATGGGAGATGCTGAGGCATACCTTGGTTGTCCACTAGCAATTCAGACTTCGTGTAGATGGCGTCTTGACGATTAGTGAAGGAGAACTCAAACAATTTTGTCTCTGTAATGGCTTCTGTTGGGCATGCTTCCACGCACAAATCACAATGGATGCAACGCAAGTAGTTGATTTCGTACATGAAACCAAAGCGTTCGCCTGGAGAAGTTGGATTGTCAGGATTGTTATCGGCTCCGCGCACGTAAATGCACTTTGCAGGACACACGCCGGCACAGAGTTCGCAACCGATGCACTTTTCCATTCCGTCTTCATAACGATTCAGTACATGACGGCCATGCATGCGCTCTGGCTTGTCGATCTTTTCGTCTTTTACGTCGTTGTTTTTGCGACGAAATACGCGGCCACCTGAATATTCAGTAGTGACCTTGTTACGTGCACCATGCTGACGCATGGTGACCAGAAATCCTCCGAAGTAGCCCATTAGAAGCTCGCTCCATCCTTCTCACGATTAACGCGACTGACATGTTGTGCGGCAAGCAGTAACCCGTAGCCGGCTATCAAAACAAGTGCCGTCACAAGTGTGACCACCATTTGATCCCATCCGGCATCTCTGCCCACTCGCTGTGCAGCAAGAAGCATGAACCAACCAAGGGAACCAGGTATCAGAATCTTCCAACCCAAGTCCATGAGTTGGTCGTACCGGAAACGAGGAAGAGTGGCACGGAACCATACGTATACATAGAGGAACACGAGAACCTTGAGAAGAAGCCAGACAGTGCCCTCAATTGCATTCGGAATGAACGGAATATCCAAAGTGGTATTTCCAATTGCGATTGGCTGAGGACCGCCAAAAAACAGAGTCACAATCAGCGCAGACATTGTGACTGTGTTCATGAACTCAGCCAGGAAGAACAAAGCGAATCGAATCGACGAATACTCAGTGTTGAATCCGCCCACAAGTTCCTGTTCTGCTTCTACTAAGTCAAACGGTGGTCGATTCAATTCGGCCGTAGCGGCAATGAGGAAGATGACAAACGGTACAAAACCTGTTGCCACAATGTTCCAGTTTCCGATTGACGATTGCAGGTTGACAATGCCAGCAGTTGACAGCGTGCCAGACACCAACAGAACTGCACCGAGAGATAAGCCAAGAGCAGCTTCATAAGAAACCATCTGGGCTGACGCGCGAACAGCACCAAGCAATGGGTATTTAGAACCACTCGACCAACCAGCCAACATGATTCCGTACACAGCAATTGAGGAAATCGCTAAAGCGAACAACACTCCGACAGGAGGGTCAGCTAATTGCAAACGAGTCTGATGGCCGAACAAGGTGACGAGACCACCCTTGCCATCACGGAAATCTCCACCAAGCGGAATGATTGCAAAAGCAAGAAACGCTGGAACTAACGCAAGGTACGGAGCCAAGCGGAACATAAAGCGGTCAGAACGTTCTGGGATGAGGTCTTCTTTGAAGAACAACTTGATTCCGTCTGCCAAGGTTTGCAGAATACCCCACGGGCCAGCTTTGTTTGGGCCAACTCGGTTCTGCATACCAGCAATAACTTTGCGCTCGAACCACACCATCAGCATTGTTGCGACCAAGCCGACAACGAACACCAAAAGAACCTTTACAAGGACTATTAGTAGCGGCGTCCAAAGAACGTCGCCTTCCAGAAGAGGATCAATAGCGAAAATTACTGCGCTCACATGGACTCAATTCTGACGTCAATGATTGATTCATTACGGCGAACAAGTTCACGCACATCAGCACCGATTTGATTAAACGGTACCCATGCTGTTCCGCGAGGGATTGAAGATGATGCACGGACTGGAAGAACAATTGAACTGTGCGTATTTGAAACCCGCACATTTGTTCCTTCAGCAGCACCCACGCGATCAAGATCAAGCGGGTGAATAAACACATTCGCTTCAGTAGCCAAATTCTCAAGAGATGGGCTGGTGATTGTGCCGATTGCGCGGTCAAACAACTTACGACTGAGATCAAGGCGGAACTCATACGAGTTACGAGGTGCAGCGACGCTGGTTGCAGTTGGCGCGGAACTTGGTGGGGTGACAGAAACAACAACACCATCTCGCTTTATTGCTACTGCAGTTGTGGTGCTTCCGAAGCCAGGAACCGCAGCGGACATTGCATTCTGAATGTCTGACAAAGTTGTGAAGTTCGATTCATGTCCGAGAAGAGTCAAAAGTTCGACTGCAATCATCCAGTCTGCTCGCGAGGTTCCGTGTGGAGTGATTTTCTGCACCACTGAAGTGACGCGGCCTTCAAGGTTCATGGTGGTGCCGTCTTTTTCACCATAGGCAGCAGCCGGCAATACAACATCTGCGTGCGCTGCACTAGCGGTGAGGAAGGTATCGATAGCAACCACAAACTTTGCACCTGCAATTCCGCGACGGGCAAGATCAACGTCTGCAACATCAGACAGCGGATCAGCGCCGAGAAGAATGAGACAATCAACATTTCCCTTCGCCGATGCTTCAAGAATTGTTGCGGCATCATTGCCGTTGCGTGGGGCGAGTCCGAGTGACAATGCACCGCGGACATTGCCGCGACGCAATACGGGCAGCACACTTGCTGAAGGAGCAACTGTCAGAACAGCAGCCACAGCGTCCATTGTGTGTGTTGCAGACTCTGCAAGGTTTGGTCGACCTGCAACAACTACAACTGGGCCAGATGCAAGTTGTGCTGCAACATCAGCTTGAGCCATGAGCGCTGGGATAGCTGCAGCAGCGGTTCCCGATTCGGCGCGGATTGACTTCCATGCGTACTTTGTCAGACCGGTTTCATGAGATGAAATCTCAATGAGTCGAATTCTCTTCTTCTGAACTGCATCACGAAGACGGAGATACAACACAGGAAGTTCTTCCTTGATGTCTGGGGCCAAAAGAATCACAGTGCCACCAGCACATGCAGAATCGATTGTTGCTTGCGGATACGAGAACACTGATGATGGAAGCCCATCGTCAAGTTGAGCATCACGCATTGTGATTCCGGCTGCGTCAGCAAGAGCACCCCACATAAATGCGTCTTCGTTGGTCCCGCGAGCCCCACCAAGAATTGCTACTGACCCTTCACGCGAATGACGAATTACACGAGCAACTGATTCAAGTGCATCAGACCATGACGCAGCAACAAAGGAATCACCAGACTTTAGCTGCGGAGTTGAAAGACGGTCGTCTGAATTTGTTGACTGGAAGTTGAAACGACCCTTGTCGCACAACCAACCCCAGTTCACCGGATCACTATCGACGCCTTGGTAACGCAACAATTCATCGCGGCTCGACTGAACAACTGTGCGACAACCAACGGAACATGTTGTGCATGTGCTTTCGCGCTGTTCAAGGTCCCATGGACGAGCCTTGAATCGGTACGGCGAAGCAGTAAGTGCGCCCACTGGGCAGATTTGCACTGTGTTGCCAGAAAAGTATGAAGCAAATGGTTCATCAGGGAACGTCATTACTTGAGTGTTGTTTCCGCGCTGGGTGAAGCTAATGAGAGGGTCTCCCGCTACTTCATCAGCAAAACGTGTGCAGCGATCGCACAAGATGCAGCGCTCGCGGTCAAGAAATACCAGGTCACTAATTGGGATTGGCTTTTCATAGTGGCGCTTCTCTTCAACAAAGCGGCTTTCGCCAGCGCCATGACTGAATGCTTGGTCTTGCAGCGGGCACTCGCCGCCTTTGTCACATACTGGGCAATCAAGTGGGTGATTCGCAAGAAGCAACTCGATCATGCCTTCTTGTGCACGCTTCACTTGTGGCGTATCTGTGCGCACTACCTGTCCGTCGGCAACGGGAGTCATACAACTAACAACCATCATTGGGCCGCGAGGGCCTTCAACTTCAACCATGCATTGGCGGCACATGCCAACAGAACTCATACGTGGGTGGTAACAGAAACGAGGAATGTACTCGTCAACGCTGTCTGCTGCCGCAATGATGAGATCACCTTTACGAGCAGCAACGGTGCGGCCATTTATTGTGATCGACACTGCGTTTGGATCTTGTGGCGGCATGTCGTTTGTATCGGTGGTGTCAATAGTGGTCATTCTGAAACCGCCGTTACTTTGATCATGGTGCGCTTCACAATGCGAGCTTCGAATTCGCTGCGGAACAACGTAAGAGCGGAGTGAACGGGCGCATACGCAGATGGCCCAACGAAACAAATTGTGTTCATGCGATACGGAAATGGCACAGCGGCTATTCCGAGTTTCTCATTTGATGCGTGCGGGAATGAACCAGGGCAAATTGATTCGCCAACTTCAAAGATCTGTTCAAGGTCGGCATCTGTGCCCTTGCCATCAACTACACGAGACAAAATGCGCTCAAGCCATGTGCCACCTTCGCGACATGGTGTGCATTTTCCACATGATTCATGGGCATAGAAACGAGTAAGCGTTAAGGCAGCACGTGGAATATCCGTGGTTGAGTCCATCACCATGATTGCGCCGGAACCAAGCATTGATCCTGCAGGTCCAACTTGACTTGCTTCAAACGGAAGATCAAGTTGATCAGGAGTGAACCATGGGGCAGAACCACCGCCAGGTACAAAAGCTTTGAGATCATTTCCGTTGCGAATGCCTTGGCAGAATTCGTCTCCGTACAAGAGGTCACGGAATGTTGTGATGCCGTTGATGATTTCAAATACACCGGGGCGATTCACGTGTCCAGAAACTGCAACCATTCGAGTTCCTGGTGAAGTTGCTGTACCAATTGCTGTGTAAGCAGCAGCACCGTTATTCAACAACCATGGAAGGTTGGCAAGAGTCTCAACGTTGTTAACAATTGTTGGTTGTCCGTACAAGCCATTTGCTGCAGGGAAATATGGTGGCTTCAAACGGGGCATGCCGCGATTGCCTTCAAGACTTTCGATAAGTGCTGTCTCTTCGCCCACCACGTAGGCACCTGCGCCCCAGTGAAGAACAATGTCAAGTGAGAACTTTGAACCAAGAATGTTCTTGCCAACGTATCCAGCTGCGTATGCCTCGTTAAGGGCTGCTGCTACTCGTTCTTGTGCAAGCGCCATTTCACCACGTATATAGAGGAAGCATTGCGACAAACCAGCTGCATAGGAAGCGATGAGACAACCTTCAATGAGTTGATGTGGATCGCGTTCCATGAGCAAGCGGTCTTTGTATGTGCCTGGTTCACTTTCGTCGCCATTAACAACGAGGTACCGGGGCCACACACCTTGGGGCATGAGTCCCCACTTGTTGCCTGCTGGGAAACCAGCACCACCACGACCAAGAACGGTGGCGTTCTTTACTTCGTCATGAATATCACTGGCAGGGCGAGCAAGTGCTGAGCGCAAACCTTTATAGCCATCAGTCGCTAGGTAACGCTCGAGTGTGTACGAATCTTCGTATTGAAAACGCGAAGTGACAACTTGAGGACGATCGCCGACATAAAAGCCAGGTGCATGTTTCCAGGTACCGCCGGTCATAGCGCCGCCTTTCCATCAAGCCACACAGGATTTTCTGTAACTAATTCAGGTGCTACTGCGCCAACGCCGCGCTCTGCAGGAATGTGCTGGCGTACTGAAGCAACAACGCCATGGGCAGGAATCTCTGATGACAATGTTCCCGCCGACAAATCATCAATGAGAGTGTCGAGTTGATCTGGCGTAACGCGGTAGCGATAGCGATAGTTCACTTGCAGGCACGGAGCTTCAGTACATGCAGCCTGACACTCAGCGCGTTCAAGAGTGAATTTCCCGTCTGCTGTGGTGGAACCCATCTTGATGCCAAGGCGCTCTTCCGCATGATGCATCAGTTCTTCTGCACCCATCAATGCACATGACATCGTGCCGCAGATATTGATGAGGTACTTGCCTACTGGTTCGAACTTGAACATCTCGTAGAACGAGGCTGTTCCGAACACTTCAGCTGATGATGCTCCGACTAATTCACCAATATGTGACATAGCTTCGTTGGTGACGTAACCGTCTTGTTCCTGAGCCAAGTGCAACAACGGAATAGTTGCAGACCGAGCTTTTGGATAGCGGCCAATTATTTCGCGAGCAAGCCGGACGTTTTCTTCTGTTAGCCGAGCCATTATCGATCAACCTCCCCGAGTACCGGATCAACTGATGAAATAACTGCAACAGCGTCAGCAACAAGACCACCACGCATCATGTGCGGCATGGTTTGAATATTCACGAATGACGGCGCACGAACATGCATGCGATACGGATTGGATGAACCATCACTGACGATGTAACAACCAATTTCTCCGCGCGGACTTTCGATAGCTACGTACACTTCGCCTTCTGGCACTTTGAAACCTTCGGTGAAGATCTTGAAGTGGTGAATCAGTGCTTCCATTGATTCATCAATACGTGCACGAGGTGGTGGCGTGACTTTCTTGTTCTGGATACGGAAGTCACCAGAAGGCATGTTCTCAAGAATCTGATACACGATGCGCATTGATTCGCGAATTTCGTTGAATCGAATCGAGTAACGGTCATAGGCATCGCCGTACTGACCAACAATCACATCGAATTCCATTTTGTCGTAATGCAGGTAGGGCATGTCACGACGAAGATCCCATGCAACTCCGGTTGAGCGAAGAATTGGTCCGGTTGCACCAAGAGCAATTGCTTCTTGCGCTGTAATGACGCCAACTCCTTGCAGACGTTCGCGCCAAATTGGCTGACCAGTCATCAAGATGTCGTATTCCTCAAGTCGCGAAGGCAACCCTTCAAGAATTGCAAGTACGTCATCGCGCCATCCGGCCGGCAAGTCAGCTGCAAGGCCACCAGGACGAATGAAGTTGTGATTCATTCGAAGGCCAGTCACTTTTTGGAAGAAACGAAGAACATCTTCACGTTCGCGCCATCCGTACAACATCATGGAAACCGCGCCGAGGTCCATACCGTTGGTGGCAAGGAACAACAAATGGCTGCTCATGCGATTCAATTCCGAAAGCAACATGCGCATCCACACAGCGCGCTCTGGAATATCGCCGTCAATACCTAGCAACTTTTCAACTGCCATTGAGAAGACAAGTTCGTTGTTCAACGGTGACAAGTAATCCATGCGGGTGACGTTGGTGCCGCCCTGCATGTAAGTGAGCGCCTCACCGGTCTTTTCCATGCCAGTGTGCAAATAACCAATGATTGGTTTACAACGCAACACTGTTTCACCCTGAAGTTCGAGCATGAGACGCAAAACACCGTGAGTACTTGGGTGCTGTGGTCCCATGTTGATGATCATTGTTTGATCTTCAGGTGCTTCGGTCTCTACTTCGGCGAGTAACGCAGCTTCTGTTTCGCTGAGACGCAAGACAGACCCGACTTCACGGAGCAA
>CAIZMV010000069.1 GCA_903934195.1 uncultured Acidimicrobiaceae bacterium
AGTTCCTTTTTGGCGATGCGAGCAATAAGGCTCTCAATCATTGGGTGAGTACGTGTTGGGTTCATTGCCATCTCTGCGCCAAGGAAAACACCAGTGATAGATGCGTTCTTGCCCATGATTGCGCCAATTTCTGGTGGGCGTGGTTCGCGACCTGCACGACCAACCCAACTGATGCGCCCGCGATACGCCAACATGGCAACGCTGCCTTCCAAAGTGGAACCGCCAACAGAGTCAACAACCAAGTTCACGCCTGCACCATTTGTATATTCCAACACTTCTTTCGCCGCATCTACTTTTGTGTAGTTGATGCCGTGGTCAAGTCCGTATTCCTTCAAACGCTCAAGGCGCTCATCACTTGAGGCTGTTGCAAGCACAGTTGCGCCCGCAGCTTTTGCCAACTGAATACCTGCGAGGCCAACACCACTTGCTCCGGCCTGAATAAGAACAGTTTCTCCGGCCTTCAAACGCCCGAATTCAAACAAGCAATCGTCTGCTGTTCCGAATTCAATAGGAATTCCTGCAGCTTCTTGTAAGGACAATCCTGCTGGCACAGCCCAAACAGATCCAGCGGGAACACTGATGACTTCAGCATGAGATCCGAATCCCATGGTGGCGACAACTTGCTGGCCTTTAGTAAACGCGGTGACCCCTTCGCCAACTTCGCGCACAATGCCTGCTGCTTGGTATCCAACGATGTGTGGCTTGGTAGCTAACGCACCACCAGTTCTGTTCAGTGTGTCACCGCCTTGAATTGCAATTGCAGCAACATCAATCAGTACTCCACCTGGGCGCAATAGTGGCTCGGCCACGTCTTCGTACTTAAGGACCTCAGGTCCGCCAGTCTGGTAATAAACAGCAGCTTTCATGCAGGTGACGCTACTTCTAGTTGCGGCGTTTGTGGTTACTGGGCAATGCGCAACACAAAAGCCGCTTCGTTGCGTGGCGTTGGTGGCAAGGTCACTGTGTTCCCGCGTCGAACAAGTGGGCCGGAATGTCCGAGCAACGTGATGTCGCCTTCAGGAAGATTCTCGATACTGATAATTGCATCGGGGGAGTCGCCAAGAACAATGGCGTAGACATTTTCGACCCGATCTTCTGTGAGCCGAACTGTTCGGCCATCGGCAGTGACAAGCATTGAAACAGCATGTGGGTGCGTATCAAAGATCGCAGAACCATTGATGTCTAACCACGCGCCGATGTCTTGAATTCGTTGTACTTGTTCGCGAGGCACTTCACCGTTCGCCATCGGGCCAATGTTCAGCAATAGATTGCCACCATCTGCAACTGCATTGATTAGTAACTGAATCAGTTCTTCTGAAGTTGCATATGTTGAATCATTATCTAGGGCGTTATAACCAAAACTTCGGCCGATTCCCCGGCACACTTCAAACTTCTTATTCGGAACAGTGAGTCCAGATGAATACTCAGGTGTGATGTAGTCGGCGTGGGTTGTTCCTGTAGCAACACCAATCATGTCGAAGCGATCATTCACCACACCCTCTGGATTGTGATTGAAATACTCGGCTATGAACTGCATCGCAGCCGCCCCTCCGCCAGGCCAGCCGACATCATTCCATAACAAGTCAGGGCTATATCGATGAATCAGTTCGCGGTAATGGGCAGTTGTGTATTCGGTATATTCCGAAGTCTGCGGCGTTGCAAGAAACATGCTCATCCATCCGTTGTAACCAAGCCCTTGAAACGTGACATCAAGTCCACCGCAGTAGTACAAACCAATGCGCATGCCGGCATTACGCGCCGCCTCGCATGCTTCACCAACCAGATCTCGGGGTGATGTATACGTGGGGCCCTTGTTGGGGTTATGCAAAGTTGTTGGCCACATGATTGCGCCATCAATATGACGTGTACCCATGACGCAATACTTCGCACCTGAATCCTTGAACAGTTGTTGCCACTCACTTGGATTCCATTGTTGTGTCTCTGCAAAGAATTCACTAACGAACTCGTCATATGGTTTGTCTCCATACGTGGCGGCATGATGTTTCTGCACAGATGAACCCTCAATTGCAAGTGAGTTCACGTACCACTCTGCATAAGGAGATTCCCGAAACGCTGTTTCTTCTCCATATTTGGTTGTCTGTTCAAACAAGTCTTCAGACAACGGTGCATAAGCCGGCACAGAAGCCGGATACCAGTGAATGAAAATGCCAAACTTGGCATCATCAAACCACTGAGGCAGTTCACGTGCCTGTAGGGATTCGATTGTTCCTTCGAACTGG
>CAIZMV010000070.1 GCA_903934195.1 uncultured Acidimicrobiaceae bacterium
GCTTTTGCAGTGTGGCGTGTTCGTTCTGAAGGCGGCACACGAACTGTGTCAGCTGACCCACAACGCCTCGGACTACTTGTTCTGATTGTGAGCTCACTGTTGGTGATTTTCACTGGTGGATTGCAGTTGTTGTACGGCAATCGCGGAGATCATCTGATTTATGGTCGCTACGTTGAAATTCTTGTGCCGGCGTTGTTGGTAGTTGCGTGCGTTGGGTTGGAGAAATCTTTCGTACTTGCGCAAAGGGCGTGGTTGTTGACTGGATTGTTCGTAGGAGCTTTGTCACTTTTCTATGTGTTGATTGATGGTGGTGACGGAGTCAAAGGCGGATACTTGCGCAACGACATCGTGTTCCCGAACATCGTCGGTACTGATCTCGTGCGTTACTTGGTGTCTCCAAGTCTTGTGAATTTCGGTGCTGTCTTTGTATTGGCTGCATTAGTGTTATGGACAGTGTCGCGTCGGCACGGTTCGTGGGCGGTTGTAGTGCTTACAGTGGCGCTGGCGGCTGGCTGTATGTATTCAGGTTCGCGAAGCATTCTGAGCAGAACCGATGATTTGGTAGCAGTGAGTCAAACTTTGGCGAAGGTACAAGATTCGGGAACACAATTGGTCGGTTTTGACATGGGTGTTCGAAACGACAGGTCGTACTACTACCTTCGCTACAAATTGCACCCCATCAAGATTGTCCGTTTTAATATTTCGGGCCCAGATGCCGTGATCCCTGCTGAATACAGCTGTGTCTATGGCATGCCGAATAGGCCGCCATCTGATGGGGAATGGACCATCGTCGCAGACGAGGTAGTGCTCCAACGGGTACTGTTTCAAAGGGTCGGAACGACCCATTGCTAATGAGAGAGATGCAACACAATGACCTATAGCCCCGACCAATGCGACGTCAGCGTTGTTCTGCCTGTCTATAACGAAAAAGGCCATTTGCGTGCTGAGATTGACCGTGTACGCGCTGCCCTGACGGCGTCACGCTTCAGTTTTGAGATCATTGTTGTTGATGACGGTTCAAGTGACGGTTCTGAAAAAGAGCTTCCCACCATTCCCGACATCACCCTGATTCGCCATCGTCAGAACCAGGGAAGTGGTTCAGCCCGACGCACGGGTACTACGGCTGCGCGCGGCCGGATTGTCGTGTGGACAGACGTTGACATGACGTATCCGAATGATTTGATACCGGAATTAGTTGAAGCAATGGACGGGTATGACCACATCGTTGGTTGGCGTCAGTCTGAAGAGGGAACGTTGAAGTTCTTGCGTACTCCAGCCAAGTGGATTATTCGTAAATTGGCTAGCTACCTCTCAGAGACGGACATCAAAGACTTGAATTCCGGACTTCGAGCATTTCGTCGTGATGTTGCAATGCAGTACGTGCACGAACTTCCAAAGGGTTTTTCTTGTGTAACAACTTTGACCATGTCGTTCCTCGGAAATGGTTACAAGATTGCGTTTTTCCCCATTCAATATTTCCCACGTGCCGGAAGTTCAAAGTTCCATTGGTTGAAAGATACGCGCCGTTACATTCTGCAGGTTGTTCGAATGACCTTGTCGTACAACCCGCTCAAGGTGTTTCTGCCAATCGGGCTCGCACTGCTGTCACTTGGATTCATCAAGTTAGGTTTTGACTGGGCAGGGCGCGATTTCAAGCTTGCTGCCAACACATTGCTCGTTTTCTTTGCAGCGCTGCAAGTGATAACTGTTGGGCTTCTTGCAGACCTTGTTGTGCGTGCTACAAAGTCACCTTCCTCCGTACCTCCTGCGTAAGCGACCACCGTTGTGCCTCAACCGGTTCGTATAGCAATTATCGGCGCCGCGCTTTCTGCCAATAAGGGCGCAGCCGCAATGGTTGAATCTGTGATGGCTCGCTTGCCTAACGAGATGGGTGCTTGTCACTTCGATGTTCTCACTACATACCCAGACGCCGATGCCTCGCGAGTACCAGATGGTGTTGATGCAGCAGTAGTAGGGCTGCAGCCCTTGCGTCTTGCGTTAGTTGAATTTCCCATTGCGTGTCTTGCGCTAATAGCGCGCACACTTCGGTTGCCGTTGTTCTGGGTTCGTTCACGTGGTTGTCGTTCTATGTTGGACTCAGCGGTAGTTGTCGACGTAGCGGGTATTAGTTTCGCTGATGGTCGTGGATTCGCAATTGTGGTGTACAACGCCCTGATGACTGGTGTTCCTCTGTTGTTGGGTGTTCCTGTTGTAAAGGCGGCGCAAGCCCTTGGTCCGTTTCAGTCAGTGCCGAACAAGTGGTTGGCTCCGTTGGTGTTGCGCAGAGTCAAGACTGTGTGTGCACGCGGCGCCCGCACCCGTGAACACCTGGATTCATTGGGTGGAGTTAATGCTGTTGACGTTGCAGACTTAGCGTTCTCGCTTGATGAGGCTGCAGGTTTACCCACTGTGGTGTCCTTAGCGCTCGGTTCAATAGATTCGAACTTCATTGTTGTGATGCCTAGCGCTGTAGTGCGGGGCATATTTGAATCAAAGGGCGGCGATTATGTGACCGCAATGGCTGGTCTGATTTCAGAGATTCGACGTACGACAGGTCATAGTGTTGTGATTGCTCCTCATTCGTATCGTGCAGGCTTGCCAGAAGGGCGAATGAATGATGGCCCAGTGTGTCGAGAAGTTGCCGAAGCATGTGCGGGCGACGCACAAGTGATTGGTCTTGATTCAGATCTCACAGCAGGGGAGTTGCGTCATCTTGTGGCCCTCGGTTCAGTTCTAGTCACTTCACGTTTTCACGCCATGATTTCTGGTCTCGCGACATCAACTCCAACAGTGGTGGTCGGCTGGAGCCACAAGTACAGGGAAGTGCTTGACGATTTTGGGTTGTCTTCCTTAGGTCTTGATTCTTCAGCATTGAATAATCCATCTGAAATTGCAGATGTTGTGGCACGCGTACTGTCAACTAGAAAAGAATTGTCACAACAAATAACTGCTGCTTTGCCTGCAGTAAAGGTTCGTTCGCTTCGCAATTTCTCCGCTATCGCAGAGGCGGCGCGCTGATGAACGTCACCACTGACCTGTCAGGTGTTATCGCATCTGGCATGTGTATCGGCTGCGGTGCCTGTGAGATGGCAGACACGACTGTTCGGGTTTCACTGAATCCCAAGAAGTTGATTTACGAACCAGAGACACCCGGTTCGCAGGCTGCTGCTGAGGTATGTCCAGCTGTCGCTGTCGATTATGAGGGGTTACAGAATTATCTGTTTCCTGGCGCCAAGATTGGTGCGTACGGCGTAGTTAGGTCGGTGCATTTGTCGCAAAGCACAAATAGTGCTCGAAACATTGCGGCTAGCTCTGGCGGACTAATCAAAGAAGTGCTTCGGAATCTTTTGTCAACCGGAGACATTGATGGGGTGATTGCGCTCGACCATGTTGCCGGCATTGATTTCGCTGCACGTCTTGTGAAAACACCTGAAGATGTCGACACATTGCCGGGTTCGATTTATCACAACTTGAAACAGACGCCAGCGTTGCAAATATTGCGAGACACACCGGGACGATTCGCTCTTGTAGCAATACCGTGTCAGTTAGAAGGCATGTACGCATGGATACGAACTCAGGCGCCAGAGCTTCGCGAGAAGATTGTTCTCACCGTTGGCTTGCTGTGCGGATGGCAGTATTCCCACCACAGCATTAACGCAATGGGTGAGTACTTGGGCTACGACCCGGCGACTATTTCTGATATCTCATACCGCGGCGGTGGCCCAGTTGGAAAACTGACTGTCACTACTAACGATGGAGAGGTTTTCACAGCTAGTCGTCGAGTTGATTTTGGGTATCAAGTGGCGTTTGACAGACACTTCAATACCAATCGTTGTCATGTGTGCATTAACCACTCGAACTTCTTGGCAGACCTTGTAGTCGGTGATGCATGGTTGCCTAGCACCGTGTTTACAAAGACCGGGGTAAGCCTTGTTGTGTGCCGCACAGAGTTCGCAGAATCCGTGTTGCGTCGACTTGTTGATAACGGCTCGTGTGTCTCAATCGAAGTAGGCGAGGATGAGATTCGGGAATCCCAAACCGACAGAGTGATCTTCGGTGAGTTTGCGTATGCGTATGCAGCCTTCCTGCAAAACCTTGGTTTGCATACCCCTCAACTCATTGGTCCAAATCATGGTTTCGGAACTCTGAAGCCAGAGCGACAAGTCGCTTCATTTCATCGCGAATTGGTGCGCAAGCAGTCGTTAATGGCCGCAAGAAGGTATCGATACATGAAGTGGCGCAAAGGCACTCGTGAACTTCGTGGCTACATCATGCGATACGTGCGTTGGTTCTTGGTTCGCATTCTTCGCGTGAAGAGTTTGAGTGGTCAACGTAAAGAGATTTCGAAAGACCGCTTCTCAGGATTTCGCTGATTTATTCAGTCGAGATATAACGCTAGATACCAGTGCGCCGGTGAGATCAACGGCGATGAAGACAACTCGGCTCATGAGCGCTAGCGACACTGCCATTGGAGTGCCGATAATGCCTCCGGCAAGTGAAGTGAACACCGCTTCGCGAACACCAATTCCTCCTGGTACTCCCACTACGACAAAACCAGCAAGCCAGGAAGTGGTGGTGATGAACAGCATGTCTGCGATGCTGATCTTGGCACCGAAAGCTGTAGCTGTGACCGATGTAGAGAGCGACATCAGTATCCAGGCGGGAATGTGAACAACAGTGAGACGTGCGAGTCTCTTCGGGTCTGTCAGGGATGA
>CAIZMV010000071.1 GCA_903934195.1 uncultured Acidimicrobiaceae bacterium
ACGCACGCACCTTGTGTATCAGGCCTCTCGCCCGCAGCAAGGTGGCATATTTTTTCGATAATCAACTCACTCGGAATTTTCCAATCGGAGAAGCCACCTCCCTTGTATTTCGCTACTTCATCACGAGCCTGAGATGCCGTTAGAAGTGGGTCTTGGCCACTATTCGCATCGGCCCAACCGGTTGGTGCCATCTCGACATAAGCGGTAATCAAACCTGAGGTCTGCACGTCAATAATGACACCGCCACCTGGACCAGTTTCTCCCAATCTGCACACAGCATTGCGATCGCAAGTTTTGGGGACTGCCAAGCTCCATGCACGTGCTGGTGCTTGAGTAGTTGTTGTCGTTGGCGTGGCCGTAGGGGGCACAGTCAAACTGACGCGCTGCACATCCCACGAGCGAGCTGGACGGATTCTTGGGGTTCGATTATCGTCATTCCATTCATTGCCAGACCTGTAATCAAAGGACCGCACCGACGAATTGTTCGTACTGATTTTTTCATTGGTCCAATAGACAAAATTGATGTTGTTGCCGTAGTCGACACCACCAAACCCAAGACCATCGAGACACTGTTGCGTTTCCACCGCTGGCGGAACAACTGAGTTGCGACAAATCATTCTGGATTCAGCAAGGGTTGGAACTCGCCAATCAGACAAACCACCACCTGTATAACTCTTTACCTTCTGTAGAGCACTAGTTCGCGCCCCCTCCATCGGATCCTGCCGGCCATCCCATCCTTTGGGCGCGATTTCAGTAAAACGAATGGACACTTCTTCCGTGCTTCGTACTTCTGTCATTGCAACGACAACACCACCACCAGGGCCGGTATCACCAATTCGACACGCCAATGATGTGGCAACGCACTTCACTGGTACGAATGGCGCAGTGGTCGTTGTAGCAATGGGAGGCACAGTCGATGCCGCTGTTGTTGATGTTGTAGTCGAAGTAGAAGTTGAAGTCGTAGTGGTGGTCGGTACTGCACTACACACAGCCGAAGCGGTTGGGGTGAGAATCAGCGGCACTACGTCAACTGAAGGATAATAACTTTGCTTCAGGTCGGGGTTTCCATTTGTTCTCATCAAGATAGGCATTGTGGGCCCCCACTTGGTAGAGCTCCAATAGAAAGAAAGCCCGTAACGTTCAAAAATTTTGCCCTTGACCGCTTGATACACCTCAATGGCAGGAATTGACCATCCGGTTTTCCCGTTCAGAGAAAAACCGGCCGCATAGTCAATTGCAGCTGTCTGCGATTGGACAGCGTCAGCAATGGGCGTCGTCCACTTCGTTGGGGAACCTTCAACAATTTTTCCGTCGTGTGTCCCCAACACGAAACCACCATTGGGGCCGACGTTTCCGGGAATGCAATCTGCCACTTCCGCAGTTAATGCAGCATTCTTAGTTCGTGGAACAACAGAAGAAGTTGATAACGACTCACTGCCGGAACATGCTGTCAGCACCATGCTCGCGACTATCAAGATATTTAATTTTTGTATCCGTGCACGATTCATGCTGACTACCTCTTCCGAAATCAGAGAGAAGTTTTACACCGCCACCAAGTCTTGTGTTCGCGAAACACAAACTGTCGTACTAGCACCCCACCGCTAGCTTCTACTTATTCTTTGACCCGTCAGGCATGATGGCAAAATTCATCGATGCCCCTGCGAAATTTGCACCGGTGGTTATTGCACCTTTCAGAATGGAACTCATGAGATTGGCTTTGTCAAAGTTCGCCCT
>CAIZMV010000072.1 GCA_903934195.1 uncultured Acidimicrobiaceae bacterium
CCCGAGTGAATACCTAAGTGTCGCGGCATATGTTCCACTTCGGCCGCCATCTCTAACACCAAGTCGGGAATGTCATGGTCACGTTGGGTAGCAGTAATAGCAACCGTTCCCCATGCATCAACTTGTTTGCTCCATGAGTCTTGCTGATCAGTTCTGTGCCCCAATGCACGTGCCATGTCGCGCACTGCAGAACGCGAGCGGTATGTAATGACATTGGCAACCTGTGCTGCATGGTGACGCCCATGACGGGCATACACATACTGAATTACTTCTTCTCGCCTACCACTTTCAATGTCGATATCAATGTCGGGCGGCCCATCGCGCTCTGGTGACAAGAACCGCTCGAACAACAAACCAAGCGACACCGCATCAGCTTTTGTAATACCAAGCGAGAAACACACAGCACTGTTTGCCGCACTGCCACGGCCTTGACACATAATGCCTTGCTCGGTACAAAACCGAACGATGTCCCACACCACCAAGAAATAACCAGCAAAACCAAGCGTTTCAATGATTTCTAATTCATGATCAATAGTGCGCCACGCACGTGCACGCAATGACAAGTCTTCGCTTGATTCAGCTGGCTTCTCGCCGTATCGGTGTTGTGCACCACGCGCAACCAACTGACGTAAGTACGACATTTCTGTATGGCCATCTGGGCACGGAAACGGGGGCAACTGTGGTGCCACCAATGACAAGTCGAAAGCAATCTCTTGGGCAAGCGTTGCAGTGCGTTCCACAACACCTGGGTAGCGCGCAAAGCGCCGTTGCTGTTCAACCCCTGAACGCAAGTACGCCGTTGCCGCAGCAGGCAAAAGATGATCAATACTGTCGAGACCACACCTGTTACGCACTGCGGCTAATGCTGTTGCCAAACGGTGTTGTGCCGGCACCGCATACATGACGTTGTTGCTAGCAACACACTCAAGGTCAAGCATTGCTGCCAACTGCACCAACTGGTCATTACGCACGGCATCAATAGGGTCGCCGTGATCCCACAGTTCCACCAGTACATTGCGTTGCCCAAAGTGCTCGATTAACGAACGTAATGAACGTTCTGCTTCTGCTGGGCCGTGTTGCACCAACGCCTGCACTACTGCGCTGGTACGCCCACCCGTAAGAACTAAGCAGTGATCACGCACTGTTTGCCCCACAGTGGGAAATGAAAACACGGGAGCACCTTTACTGCCGGCAAGTTGCCCTTCACTAATTGCTCGCGCCATACGCGCATACCCCGATGGCCCGCGTGCCAACAACACAATGTCGCCAGCAGCACAATCAAGTTCCACGCCAAAGATGGTTGGCAAGTTCACTGCACGTGCTGCTTCTGCAAAACGCACGACACCGTACAAACCATTGCGATCAGTAATGGCAAGTGCAGACAACCCGAGTGCAGCTGCCACCTCTGCTAATTCTTCAGGGTGTGCTGCACCTTCTAAGAAAGAAAAATTCGATGTGCAATGCAATTCTGCGTACGGCACTGTGGGTTGCTGACGTGACAACACAGGTTCAAACGGTTGACGCGTTGCACTAAAAGCGGGGCCGTCACCACCTGCGTTCCAGCCCACCGAAGACGGCGCTCGACCATCAGACAGACGCGCTTCTAATTCGTGCCACGGCATCGCCGGATTGTTGAACCCCACCCCACAATTCTATACGAACATATGTTCGTATAGACAAGGGCGCTACAAGCCCAGTAAGGCTTTTGTGGCGCGTAATCCGCCCAACAGACCCACATCGGCAATGGCCTCTGCTTCGTTCCATTCGAACCACCGAACCAGTTGACTCTCGCCTTCTGCTGGCGCTGGCGCAACGTCAGGAGCTCGCACCACATAACGCAGATCAAGATGCGTGTGACCCTTCGGACCCGCATGCACATCAACGTGCACAAATAGTCCGCCGTCACTTTCATGACGCACAGGTAAACCCGTTTCTTCTTCGGCTTCACGCAATGCACCTTGTGCTGCGGTTTCACCGACTTCGATATGGCCACCTGGTTGCAACCACATGTTGAGTCGTTTATGCATATGCAACGCAACTTTGTCACCAGCATCACTAACCACAATTGCTGATGCAGTGATGTGCACAAGATCTGCATTTTCGTTAAATGGATCCGTGAGAACCGGCGCCATTTCCAAGAACTTCTCTATTGATTCACGTTCTCGTTCATCAATTGGTGTGCGTGCGCCAACCAATTCACACCAGTGTTGAGCATCGCGATGTATTGGCACACACCCAGTGTGCCACGAGAATCACTAGTCGTAACGCGCGAGCAAAGTCCATTGTTGATTTTCTAAACCAACAAGAAACACACCAACACCACGGCGTGGGTGACGTACCAGCACTTGCATGCGTACTTGGCGGCGCTTACGACGAGGGTCCCACCATCGTTCTTCAAGGGGCCATGGGCCAGCAACACGCACCACGTCATACTTTTGACTGCCGACCTCTACGTATGACGGCAC
>CAIZMV010000073.1 GCA_903934195.1 uncultured Acidimicrobiaceae bacterium
GCCCTCCATCGTATTGGTGGGTAGGCAACATCGCCTATTCACCAGCAGAATGAATATGTGATTTTCATCGCTCCGTCTGGAAGCCAACAAACTGAAGTGGCAGAGCCCTCCGTTGATATGGCCACAGACGAAGTCGTTGATCTTCAAGTGCCTTGGGTCGTCATTGTGTGGAATGACCCCATCAATCTGATGTCGTATGTCTCGTTCGTTCTTCAGAAATTGTTCGGATACCCCAAAGCAAAGGCCGACATTCTGATGATGGATGTTCATGAAAAAGGTCGCGCTGTTGTTTCGAATGGCCCGCGTGAAAAAGCAGAGATCGATGTTTTTCGACTCCACGAACATGGTTTGTGGGCAACGATGCAGCAAGACACATGAAGCGTCGTAAACGAGAAGGGCCCGTCGTTGCTCGAGAAAACGACATGTTTGAGATCACGTTGTCTGCAGACGACAGATCAACGCTTCTAAATTTCGTTGATCAATTGTCTGAGATATTGGCGATGGGGCCAGACGACCCACGTTTGCGTCGACTTTTTCCTACCGCATATAACGAAAACCCCGAACATGATGCTGAGTATCAGGGCTACATGCGCGACGAACTCACGCAATCGAGGGCGGCCTCAATTGCAGTGGTGAAAGAAGTTCTCGAATCTCAGGACCTCATCACAGCTGGGCAACTTCATGCCTTCATGACAGTTCTCAATAACTTGCGCCTCGTGCTTGGCACCTTGCTCGACGTGGGCGAAGACGATTTTGAGGACGACATTGACGAAAATGACCCCACCTTTGGGCAGTGGCAGCTCTATGGATACTTGGGTTGGCTCCTTGAATGGACAATCTCTGCCCTCTCAGGTGAGGACAATTGACATCCGGGGCGTATTGTTGACTGGCTCCTGATAGCGTCACATTGCTCTCAACCGGAGTCGTCCAAGCCCCCATCGTCTAGCGGCCTAGGACACCACCCTTTCAAGGTGGCGGCACGGGTTCGAATCCCGTTGGGGGTGCAATATAGACCTGTGGTTTCCACAAGGTCCCGTGGTGAAGCTGGAGTTCACGCCGGCCTGTCAAGCCGGAGGTCGCGGGTTCGAGTCCCGTCGGGACCGCCATTATTGGCGGTATTTTCCGTCAATAAGACGGTGGTGCAAGCCACCGTCTGGTTCGGCAATAGCCGGACCGCCAATGGTCGAGTAGCTCAGTTGGCAGAGCACACGCCTGAAAAGCGTGGGGTCACCGGATCGACGCCGGTCTCGACCACCATTTGAAATAGGTGTTGCGTTACAAATCGTTTCGCAGACGCACCAATGCTTCTTGGGCAACTGTTGCCACATGAGTTCCGTCCTCGGCAAACACATACCCAAAACTCACACCCCTGTTTGAGGTGTACGAGTGGCAGTTCATTTCGAACAAATGCCATTGGCTGGCGTCCACATCACGATGAAACCAAATGGTGTGATCAAGGCTGGCTGAAAAGAATGCATCGAATCCGTTGAAGTGCTTTGCAAGTTCCGGAACAGCAAGCACCACAGATGCCGTTGGCAAGTCATCAGACAAATAGGCAAGCGCACAACGATTCAACAATTGATTGCCACCGAAATTTTCCAGTGTTCGATACCAGGTCATGATGCGGCCAGCGCCGTCACGATGATCAGTGAACTTTATGTCACGTGGAACTGGCCGTTCTTCCACGTACTCAGAAAAAGCTTGTGAGAACGGAATCTCATCGGGCTTTGGAATATCAGTTGGCATCTTCACAGTCGTGATAGCCGGCGAAATCTCTGGCTTCTGAAAACTTGCTTCAAGATTCAAAATTGCGCCAACAGATTGACGTGCAACAACACGGCGCGTCACAAAGCTCCTGCCATCGCGAATGCGATCCACTTCATAACGCACTGTTGCGGCATTGTCGCCACGACGAATGAAATAGGCGCGCAATGAATGCGGAAAGTATTCAGGGTCAACCGTGTGAGCGGCAGCGTTTAATGCCTGCGTGACAATGTGGCCGCCATATAAACCGCCCCACGGATACGGGTGACCTTCACCCACCAGCACGTCATTTCCGTGCGGTTCTAATTCAAAAAGTTTTGCGAGCGTCACTTGATTGAAATGATCACTAGTACTTCATCAGTGACATGGCTCTCGAGATCAAAAAGCCCCGCTTTGTCAGCTGTAAATGAAATAACGGCGGCTTCGCCCTTGGGAGTATCCCCAGTCGATAGGTCGTATTCATGAAGATGAAATTCATCATCAGCATTCGGATTTGTCAGAGTGATATTCACCTGTGAGCCAAGTGGAACTTCTTCAACACGGTCTGTTGCAGAATCTGTTCCGACTGTGACACTGATTTCAATCGGGCCTGCAATTTTTGCTGAAGGGTCAGCCGCAACAACGGTTGTATCGGAAGAAAGATTGGCCCCTTCATCTGCATCAGTGTCTGAACATGATGCAAGTGATGCAATCGAAAGGAGTGGGATGACTACTGCGAAAAGTTTTCTCATGTAACCATCATGCCATTAACGATGGGGAACTAAGAAGTAGAGATTATGAACCGAATTCAAAGCCAAGGTCAGGCGCAGTTAACAATGGCTTGTACTTAATGCCCGCTTCTGCTGCCATTGCCGCACATGTACCGCCGCGATCAACAATCACCGTTATCAGCACAGGA
>CAIZMV010000074.1 GCA_903934195.1 uncultured Acidimicrobiaceae bacterium
CGCAACATTCTTCGGGCCTTCGGCGCCGAGAAAAATTGGAATATCCGTTCGGAATGGATGCACAGTGCTCTTCAGTGGCTTGCCAAGGCCAGTCCCGCCTTCAATTGGCATGTTGTAAAACTTGCCGCTGTAATTCACCGGCTTATCGCGACGCACAATACTGCGAATGATGTCGACGTATTCACGTGTGCGAGCGAGTGGCTTTTCATACGGTTGGCCGTACCACCCTTCGACAACTTGTGGCCCCGATGCGCCGAGCCCCAAAATGAAACGTCCACCGCTGAGATGGTCCAATGTCATAGCTGCCATTGCAGTTGCGGCTGGTGTACGTGCGCCCATTTGCATAATGGAAGTACCCAAGCGAATGTTTTTTGTTTGTGATCCCCACCATGCAAGGGGAGTCAGTGCGTCACTGCCATACGCCTCAGCAGTCCACACACTGTCAAAGCCGAGACGGTCAGCTTCTTGAATTGCTTCTAATGCATTAGATGGAGGACCACTGCCCCAGTATCCGCTGGTGTATCCGAGTGAGATGTTCTTTGCCATCTCCACACATTAGGCGGTCATGGCACTGCAGAAATCAGGAAGCGTGGCTCACGATGTCGATGTAGCGAGAATGCATGTCAAGGTGACGTTCGGCGAGCTCATGAGATGAAACGCTTGCGGCCTCTGCTGGAAACTTGATGATGTCACTTGTGGCTTGCGTGCGAGAGCGTGCGATCTTGAGAGTGATGACTGGAATCAAGATAAACATGGCCTTTGTCGCGAACCCGGAATACGAGGATGCGAGATAAACACCCAAAAAGAGTGCACATCCGTACGCCCCAATTGTTTGAAGAAACCGAGTGTTGAATGAATTGCTTTTCACGAGCAAATACTCGCTTAGGAAGATGACGCCCAAGTGAACGTACGGTCAACGTGATGGAACTTTTAGAGCAACATCAGTTGCCTGATCTAACGGGCAATGGCTCCTAGAGCTCCGCGGGCTTGAATCTTCTGATGGAAATCAGGCAGGTACGCATCTTTCGGATTCTCTCGAACCATCTCGTCGAGAATGACCGCGTCGTCACCCACAAGAATGCGCCAGTCGCCGCGTTGAACGCTCGCCAAGATGAATGCAGACGCTTCAGCTGCAGACATTGGCGCCATATCGCGGAACGCTTGTGCGCCAGCGGCCATGAATGTACGAAGGTCAGCATCTGGTATTGCTGCAGTATCCATTCCGGCGCGAGCCATGCGTTCGCGCGCAGTCTCAAGTTGAGCTGCAGTCATTGTGGCTGGGTCGTTACCGAGCAACTTGCTTGAGTTGATTGCAATATCAGTTCCGATATGACCTGGCATCACGACAGAGGCACGCATAGTTGGTGCGTTGATACGGAAATCAGTGATGAGTGCTTCGGTGAAACCTTTAACCGCAAACTTCGCAGCACTGTATGCGCTGTGTGGCGTATTTGGCCCGAGCGATGCCCAGAAACCATTGACTGAACTTGTGTTCACAATGTGACCAAATGGCGCAGCAAGCAGGAGGTCCATAAATGCGCGGGTGTTGTAGTACACACCGAACCAGCACACACCGAATGTCTTGTCCCACTGCTCGCGGGTATTTTCAACAATGCTGCCACCGCCACCGATACCGGCATTGTTGAACAAAACATTGACATGTGGTCGCCACGCTGCAACTGCATCACGGAATCCGAGAACTTGTGCTTCGTTCGATACGTCTGCAATGTGACTAAGGATCTTGCCGGAGTTTCCGTCAGCTGCACAGATGGCGACTGTCTCTGCCAAGTTCTCTGCGATCACATCGCACGTTGCAACATCGCATCCTTGTGCCGTGAGCTGGCGAACAAGTTCGCGGCCCATGCCGGTGCCACCACCTGTGACCACGGCGACCAAGCCACCGAATCCATTTTCAAATCTGTCAGCCATTTTGTTCCCCCAATGTGTTCACTGCCATCGGCGTGTTTCCTTCACAGTAGTGTCTGGGCATACAAAAGGGGGCAGTCGTGGTCACTGTGAATGGAAATGTAAAGCCTGGTTTTGAAGGGGTTAGCGAGGCATTCGCCAGCAATTTCAATGATGGTTTTGAAGTGGGCGCATCGGTCGCTGTCATCTACAAGGGCGAGATGGTTGTTGATATCTGGGGCGGACATCGCGAGATGGAACGTACGTCTGAATGGCAGAGCGACACCCTCGTCAATGTGTGGTCAACAACAAAGACCATGATGTTTCTCACACTGCTCACACTCGCTGACCGTGGTGAAATTTCACTCACCGATCCGGTCTACAAATATTGGCCAGAGTTCAAGGTGAATGGCAAAGAAGGAATTGAAATTCGTCATCTCATGGCTCACACAGCTGGTCTTTCAGGTTGGGCAGAGCCCATGACATCTGACGATCTGTTTAACCATGACAAGTGTGCAGCCGTTCTTGGTGCGCAGGCACCGTGGTGGACACCAGGTTCACAGTCGGGGTATCACGCAATTACGCAGGGCTACCTGATTGGCGAACTTGTAA
>CAIZMV010000075.1 GCA_903934195.1 uncultured Acidimicrobiaceae bacterium
AGTCGTCCATCAGCTGAGACCACCACGTTGACAGTGAAGATGGTTGGTCCTCACTACAAGCAGAATGGGTCAACCTTAAATACCGGATCTCTTGAAGTGTTCATTCCAAAAAACACCATTTCGGCGTGCTTCGGTGGAACAGCAACTGAGCTAGCCGCCTCGCTAGGTATGACACGAGCGGAAGCTGGAGTGACGGCTGAAGTTGTCAAGACCACTGGTGCTCCTGCGACGGGTCTTCAGTACGCAACTACGGTCATTGATGATGGGCTAAAGATCTCAGTTTCCGCAGTGTCGTTTTCTGATCCGACGTACAACTTGCTGCTTCATAAAGCGGCTGTGGCTTCAACTACTACAACAACAACCACGACAGCGCCTACAACCCCGTCATCAGTTGCTACGACGACCACAGTTCCACCATTTACTTCAACGACTTCAACGACGGTGGTAGACGGTGGGGCCTCCTCGAACTTGACAACATTGATTCAAACCAATGCTGCTTCGGCCTCTCAGTTGTCACGTACAACGCTAAGGACAGCTAAGTCGTTGGCAACCCAAGCCAAATTGACTGTATTGAAAGGTTCCACAGTCTCATTGAAGATAGTGGGCTCTAGTGCTAAGAATTGCAAGGTGACGGGGGCAACAATCAAAGGCTTGAAGGTTGGCTCATGCAAGGTCACGGTCACGGTGAAACCCAAAAAGGGTGTGACTCGTTCGAAGACTTTAACTCTGAAAGTCGTGTAGTCAGTTCTACAGATTCAAGAGTTCGCGGATGTTCTCCGGAACAAAGTTGTTTTCCGTAGTCGTGTCTGCTTCGACGAGTTCCACAAGACGATTCACGACTTCAATAGGGTCCATCTGATTTGTTGTAACCATTTGGCCAACCATCTTGTGAATTTCAGTAGCTGGTGCATTGATTGAAGAATCATTAAACCATTCCCACATTGAGTCAGCCATGCGGTCATTGAACCCAGTGTTGTAGGGCGCAGGGTTAATGAGGCATACATCAATGCCCTGTGGTGCGAGCTCGGCGCGCATCGCCTTGCCCATTGCTTCAAGAGCGTGCTTAGTCATGGCATATGGTCCGAACCCGGGAGCTGCGAGCACGCCTGCAATAGACGACATGATGATGATTCGTCCTGAACCTTTAGCAGCCATGAGTGGCAAGGCTGCTTGTGTTGCTGCAACGGTGCCAAAGACATTTACTTCAAACACTTTGCGAAGTCGGTCGTTCGGAACATCAGACATTGGGCCCGTTTGGCCGTAACCGGCATTGTTGATGAGGACGTCAACATCCCATGATGAAATCTTTGCAACATCTGCAGAATTGGTGATGTCGACCTTCTCCACTTGTAGTTGAGGAGCTTCTGCTGACAATGCCTTTGCTTGCTCGGCGGTTTCTGTAGTCGCGATGACGTGATGGCCACGAGCAGCCAATGCGATTGCTGCGCCTTTGCCAAAGCCTGAACCCGCGCCAGTAATGAGAATTGTTTTAGACATGATGAACCCCTGAAAATATTGTGTTTGCTCACGATAGGCGAGAGAACACTGTCTTTTGTATTCCAACGCTACGCATGGTCGTGCTTGTGACTATTCTCGCCTCATGATTACACGCTCCGAGGCAATTGCTGAATTGATCGTTGAAGGAATGCCACTCGAGTTGCAAACAGTAGAGGTTCATGGAAATCCATTACGAGTTTTCAAGAATGCACCTGATTCTCTTCGCGATGTATGGCTTCTTGCTGCACAGCAAGGTGATGTTCCGTATTTCATCTATGAAGACACAGTTCTTACCTACGCCGAGGCGCACAGGCAAGTGGTCTCTGTAGCGACATGGCTCAGGTCTCAAGGTGTGAAGAAGGGTGACAGGGTTGCGCTTGGAATGCGTAACTATCCAGAGTGGGCTGTTGCGTATTGGGCGACCCAGTGCATTGGTGCAGTGATGGTCAGTTTGAACGCATGGTGGATTGCTGACGAATTGAAATACGCGTTGTCTGATTCTGGTGCGACGGCAGTAATTGTGGATGGCGAGCGTCAAGATCGTTTGTCCGATGAATTGTTGGCAGAACTGGGAATCAGTGTTGCTTTGGTTGCAAGGGGCACTGCACGAGCTGGACTCTCTTCCTGGGATGAGGCTGCTGGAAACACTTCAGCAGTTTTGCACGACGTTGATATTCAACCTGATGATTACGCAACGATTTTGTACACGTCGGGAACGACTGGGTTTCCCAAAGGTGCTGCGGGCACTCACCGGAACTACATAACCAATATGTGGAACAACAAATTCAGCGTTGCGCTTGCAGGAAAGATGGCGGGTGTTGTGCCGAATCCTGCTGCACCAGCTAAAGCACAAACAGTTGGACTCTCGACCTTCCCGTTCTTTCACATTGCTGGTTTGTGTGGCCTGAACAACAACACCATGAACGGGGTGTGCATCATCACCCAGTACAAGTGGGATGCGGGTGACGCGCTTCGCATTGTCGAGAAGTACAAGGTCAATGTTTTCGGCGGTGTACCAACAGTGGTCCGATCGTTCCTTGAGCACCCTGATTTTTCGAAGTTTGACTTGTCGAGCATTTCGGCGATTGGTCAAGGTGGTGCACCGGTTCCGCCGGACTCCGTTGCCACTATTGAGGCAGAGTTTGCAGGCAAGGTGAATGCAAGTAACGGCTACGGACTGACAGAAACGACTGCAGCAGTTATTGGTAATAGCGGTGCTGCATACTTTGCGAAGAAGGACAGTGTTGGTCTTCCATACGTGGGAACCCAAATACGTATTGCTGCTGAAGACGGAACTGAAGTTCCCCAAGGTGACATTGGTGAAGTGTGGGTGTATGGGCCGAACAATGTTCGCGGTTACTGGAATAAACCTGAAGAGACAAAGAAAGCCTTTACTGATGGCTGGTTCCACACTGGTGATGCCGGATATGTGGATGACGATGGTTTTGTCTACGTTGTTGACCGCATAAAGGACATGGTGTTACGTGGGGGAGAGAATGTCTACTGCGTAGAAGTGGAGACAGTCCTGTTTGAACATGCTGCTGTTCGTGACTGTGCAGTGATTGGTTTACCGCACGACAAGTTGGGAGAGGAAGTAGCAGCTGTGCTTGTCGCAGCTGATGGATTTGGCTCAGATAGTGACGCTGAGATTCTTGCGTTCCTCGCAACTCGACTCGCGTCTTTCAAAGTACCTAGCAAAGTGTTCTGGCACCACGAAGAGTTGCCACGCAACGCGACGGGAAAAGTATTGAAGAAGGATCTGCGAGACGTGTACGCGGCAAAAAAATAGCCTGCACTAATGATCTGTGATTGACAGACCAAGAATTTCTCGATGCGGGAAGAAGGTTCTCCACGCGACAATTGCAATCAGGTACACGGGACCCACAAGAATTATGTTGCGTGCCCACTGCGGTCCGTTCGGATACTGGGCAGACAACAAAATGAATGCACCGAAATAGATGACTGTGGCTGTGTAGGTGGCCGGACGCAATGCTCGTACTCGTACTAAGTGAGGGAACTTGACTCTTGTTAGTTGAGCGACACTAAACAGCACGCAAATGATTGCTGCATAATTCTGGCTCGTCTCCAACAAAATGAATGTAGGAATCACAATGTTCCACACCGCCGGAAAACCGTTGAACCACACATCTTCTGTTTCTTGATCAGTCCGAGCAAACCACAGAGCGCTCGTCATCAGAATCAGGCCAGATATTGCCATGGTGAAACGTGGCTCAACCACATCCATTCGAATCAGCAGAACTGTTGGCACCACTACG
Organism: uncultured Acidimicrobiaceae bacterium; assembly: GCA_903934195.1. Classification (GTDB taxonomy): domain Bacteria; phylum Actinomycetota; class Acidimicrobiia; order Acidimicrobiales; family Ilumatobacteraceae; genus UBA2093. Next base: position 3,774 of record CAIZMV010000075.1, read on the forward strand.
CATGTCACGTAGTCAATAACAAGGTCTAAGACATGCCCGTCAATATGTGGGGCATGAAGGCCGACGTCGAACTTGCGGGCGATTGGGCCATCTATTCCGTCAAGGATCTGGCACACAATTAGCCACAAGAGGGCAGCGCGAATGTGACCGTCGATTACTGATTGAAGTGCGATGAGTCCGGCCAGGGCTCCGCTGGCAGTCAGGACATGAATACTGAACCCGGCCCTACGTTGGGATTGGGAAGACTCAGTATTTGACACTGGTGAAGCCTACGGTGCGTGCCCCGTGCGCTCTAGCCATGGATACTCGCTGGGCGAACTTCGAGCGAGGATGGATTCTGGTGTCTGTGGCCTACGGGGGGCTTCGAGCAGCTTTGGTGTGGAGATTTCTGCGGAAATACGGGGTGAATCCTTATATTTTCGCGGGCATTGAGTTCACATCGGCAGCTATATACGGAAAATCGAGTGCCACGGTGGTGGGTGCGGTGATCGACGGAGCGTGGAATCGGATCCGTTCGTGGTTGCCACTAGCTTTTCTGGCGTATTTTGCCCCAGATGCTTATGTCTTGCTGAGTGCGGGGAGGCTTCCTAGTGACATGTTGGCCATTTTGCTCACAATGGTTTGCATGACACTGGGGCTCACCGGAATTGGAATTACTGGTCAGATTCGCCGCGCAAAACGTGCCCTGGTGGTCGCGGAATAGTCCAAATGGAGCAAATTCATTACTTGCGCACTACAACAGAGAATTTGTCGAATCGGGCCCGCGGCCTTTGAAATCGTTATTCTCCTGGTCTAGTGTTACGAATGTCACACAAACTGTGTGCAACATTCAGGGGGTAATTGAATGAATCAAATGTCCGTAGCCAACCGTTCGCGGAG
>CAIZMV010000076.1 GCA_903934195.1 uncultured Acidimicrobiaceae bacterium
TTAGTGCGGTTCTTGGCACCTTCCGCGTGGAACATCATCGCTCTCGGCTTATCGGTCTATTTGGTTGCAGTGACAATTGGTTCATTGAATCTTGAGCACAGCATTCTCTTTTTCTTACCTCAGTTGACGCAGCACCAAACAAATCGACTTCTTCATCAGACAGTCAACTTGTTGCGACTGTCTGGGTTTGTTTGTGGAGCGGGGATAGTTCTCGTGCAGGCCAGTTCAGGGGTATTAGGCACCATGGGTATTGCAGTGTGTCTTGCGTGTGCGGTTGCGTGCGAACTTCCCACTGTGGTGATGACGCCGACATTTATTGCACGTGGTGAAGAACGCTACGCAAGCATGTGGGGGTCTAGTCATGCACTTATTCAGTTCTTGGCTCTAATGATTCCAACGCTGTGTGGCTTTGGCGCAACTGGCATTGCTTATGGCCTGGCTGCGTCAGGCCTCATTCGCCTGACATCTTTTACCCTTGTGTTTCGTCGCTATGTCAACGGAGAACATGTTCACACCCCCGGTCTCTTGAAGCGTCAGCTGTACTTTTGTGCGCCACTTGGTGTTGCCCTTGCTGCTGGTGTGCTCACTCGATCGATTGATAAATGGCTTGTCGCATGGCACGAGCCATTGAAGGTCGGGATTTATTCAATTGCAGCGTTTGAAGTACCAATTCTGGCTGTGCTTCCTTATGCAGGCGGAGCGGCCATTGCGGTGTCAATGGTGACGATGTTTCATAACGATCAGGTTTCAAGTGCGCATTCCGTGTGGTGGAACCAGGCACGAATGATGTCGTTAGTAGTAGTGCCGCTAACAATGGGTCTAGTAGTGATTGCACCGGAATTGTTTGAGATTCTCTTTTCGCACTCGTATAGAACTTCAGTATTGCCATTTCAAATTTTCACATTGATTGGCTTACATCGCGTGACCGAGTACGGAGCAGTGTTGCGAGCTGCAGGTCGAAGCGTCGAAATCGTTTATTCAAGTCTGATTTTGTTGGGTTCTAATCTTGTGTTCGGTTACATCGGACTTCAAATGCATGGCTTAGTCGGATTGACAATGGGGTCCGTTCTTGCCTTCTCTGTTGCGTGGGTATGGATTCTCAGTCGATTGAAGAATGTCTTTGACGTCTCTATGCGACATGTCTTTCCATGGTCTGCATGGACATTAAGTGTTGTAATTTCTTGCATAACAGCAGCCGTTGCCTTCTATGTATCGAAGGGCGGCGATTCAGCTGGATCGCGTCTCGTCATCAAATTGACTGTGATGGGCGGTATGGCCGCAGCAGTAGGACTCATTAACCAACGAGATAGAAAATCCCTGCCATTGCATAGGAATTTTCTAGAGGGGAACTCCCATGCATGAAATATCAGAACTAAAGATGCGAGGGGATCAAGACATGGATTTTAGATCTCTTGCGCCAATGAGAATTGCAATCGTTGCTGAGAGTTTTCTTCCTGCCATCAATGGTGTTACTAATTCAATTCTCCGTGTGATTGAACATATGACATCACGAGGTCATGAAGTAACGGTCATTGCTCCATCACCAGGTGTTACCGCGTACGGAAAAGCACGAATAGTTCGAGTTCCGTCTTTTGGGTTCCCGCGGTATCCCGAACTGCGCATAGGTCATTCACGTTCGTTCGTTCGAGATGCACTCCGTGAGATCAAACCAGATCTTGTACACCTCGGTTCTCCCGCTGTGTTAGGTGCTGCAAGTTTGAGCGCTGCGCAAGACCTGGGAATTCCATCTGTTGCGATTTATCAAACCGACTTGGCCGGTTTTGCTTCTCGGTATCACATGGGCCTTGCTGGGCGATCAATTTGGCGATATATCGCAA
>CAIZMV010000077.1 GCA_903934195.1 uncultured Acidimicrobiaceae bacterium
GGCAACCTGTGCCGCTGCACCGGTTATCACAACATCGTCAAGTCGGTGCTCGCATGCGCCAACAACAAGTAAGTCGGAGACACTCATGATTCCTGCACCATTCGATTACAAGCGCGCATCATCTGCCGCTGAAGCAATCTCACTTGTCGGCGAGTACGGCGAAGACGCAAAGTTCCTTGCTGGTGGCCACAGCTTGTTGCCACTGATGAAGTTGCGCCTTGCGCAACCAGCAGTACTTATTGACATTGCGCGTATTGAAGACTTGTCATACATCCGCGATGCGGGTAGCCACATTGCAATTGGCGCAATGACTCGTCATATGGACGTTGAAAAATCACCGATCCTTGCCGAGCATGCTCCCCTGCTGTCATTCGCTGCTAGCCACGTCGGCGATCCACAGGTACGCCATCGCGGCACCATCGGTGGTTCCATTGCACACGCAGACTCAGCTTCTGACCTGCCTGCAACTACTTTGGCGCTTGGCGCAACATACGTTGTGCAAGGCCCGAACGGCACGCGTGAAATTGCAGCTGCAGATTTCTATGTTGGTTTCCTCGAATCAGCACTTGCTCCTGATGAAATGCTCACAGAGATTCGCGTTCCGAAAATGAATGGCGCTACATGGGGCTTTCAGAAGTTCAATCGTCGTGCTCAAGACTGGGCCATTGTTGGTGTAGCTGCATGGAAGCGCGGCACAGAGTCCGGCGTTGGTCTTGTCAACATGGGCTCTGTTCCCATTTTGGCAACAAGCGTTGCAAAAGCAATTGCAGGTGGCGCAAGCGTCAGCGATGCAGCAAAACTTGCTGGTGCAGAAGCAGAACCGCAATCAGACCTCAATGCAAGCGCGGAGTACCGCGTTCACCTTGCAGAGGTCTTGGTGCGCCGAGCACTTGAGTCAACCAGCAAATAACATCTGCTCATGAAAGCAGCCGAGAATTCCCTCGGCACGCTTCGTCCATATGTCCTTCTGACATACATCGCAGTGTTCCTATGGAGCATTGTCGAATATGGCATTCCAGTTGATCGCATCGCAGTCCTTTTGTGGATGTTCGGCGCATTTGCTTGCGCATCACTTGGTCGTAATCGTGAACAAGTAATTCAAATGCTGCGCGACTGGGCACTGATGGTCGTTATTTACATGGCGTACGACTACAGCCGCGGCACAGCAGACCAATGGGGTATCGGTGTTAACTACACCGCATTACGCGATCTTGACTCGCTGATTACCTTTGGTCGCGAACCAATTTCAGGAATGCAACGACGCTTCTACACACCAAACGATGTGAAGTGGTATGACGTCGTTGGTTCCGTTATCTACATGACACATTTTGTTTTCCCGGTATTGCCACTTGTCTTTCTACGAATACGTAACCGCGCATCTTGGCTGCACTATGTACGTCGATTCTCACTCACGCTCGGAATTTCAGTATTTATCTTCATCATCTTCCCAGCAGCTCCACCATGGATGGCCTCACGTGAGGGTTACTTGCCACCCATTCAACGCATCACAGGTCGTGGCTGGTTGGAACTACACCTGAAGACCGTTTCGAAAACTCTTGATCGTGGCGCAGGTGTTCTGAACGCCGTTGCCCCAATGCCTTCACTTCATGCCGGAATGGCTTTACTGGTCGCGTTGTGGTTCTTTCGCAATTGCAAGCCATGGATACGCATTGCTGCACTCGCCTTCCCTGTCGCAATGCTGACAGCACTGGTGTACTTCGGCGAGCACTTCATCATTGATGGCCTAGCTGGCTGGGCAGTAGTTCTTCTCGCCTGGTTCCTTGCCAACAAGTGGGAAGAACGCACTGCGCGTAAGAAAGTTAACTCTCGAACTGAATAACGGCTCGAGTGGCCACGTATGGCCCGAACACTTCAGCACGAATTCTGTTGTGTTCGTCAGCGGTGTCATATGCATGCCATGCCGCAACATCTTCAAACACTGCTGACACTGCAAAATCAGCTGCAGTAGATGTATGCCCAGCATTTGGCCCACAGTTATACGAAACGAGACCGTCAAGAGTTGCTGCATACTTGCGCAATTCATTTGCAGCAATTGCAGGGTGTCCGGCAGGAACTTTGTCGTTCCAAGTAAATAGCACGATGTGATGAAGCATGAATTGAACCTATAACAATCCGGCGTATGAACCGCCATCAACGTGCAATTGCACACCAGTCATGAACTTGGCTGAGTCGCTGCACATGAACGCACCAATACGACCGAAGTCGTCAGCATCTCCCATGATGCCAGCAGGAATACCCATCGCTTTTACATCGGGGTTCGCGCCGTACAACTGCGTGATGCGATCAGTGGCATGAGTACCTGGTTGAATCGAATTAACAGTGACTCCGTCACCAGCAACTTCTCTGGCGAGAGTCTTTAGGAATCCAGTTACTCCGGCACGAGCCGTGTTCGACAAAATCAAGTTGTTCATCGGCTGACGCACTGCAACAGATGTAATTGCAAGCACGCGACCCCACTTGCGTTCACGCATCGGCGGAACTGCTACCTGACACATTGCAACAACACTGAGCAAGTTCTTTTGCAGCGCTTCTAAATATTGCTCTTCAGGTGTCTGGGCAAAGCCACCTGGAGGCGGACCGCCACCATTCGCAACAAGAATGTCAACAGAGCCGAGCATTGCAATTGCACGTTCTGCAAACTCACGTCCGCCAACGTCGGTAGAAACGTCACACACAAATCCGGTGGCTCCATGCCCGATTTCACTGAGAGCCTTCTCTAAGCGATTCTCATCACGACCACATACAACGACACGAACTCCATCCGCAGCGAGCGCCTTGGCGGTGCCAAGGCCTAATCCAGCAGTTCCAGCTGCAATCGCAGCCGTTTTCCCCGTGAGTCCAAGATCCATACACCCACAGTAACCATGCAGCTCAGCTAGCCTGACTGTCACAAGGTGGTGAAACCATGGACGAGCGTCATCTCGACGCGATCGCCGACGCAGATACATATCCCTACTGGTATGAAGACGTAGACGAACCCGATTCGAACCCAACCCTGGTCCGCACCGAAAGCTGTGACCTCTGCATTATTGGCGGTGGCTACACAGGCCTCTGGACTGCCATTTTGGCCAAAGAACGTGACCCATCACGTGATGTCATTCTGATTGAAGCCCATGAAGTGGGGTCAGCTGCCAGCGGACGTAACGGTGGCTTTGTTGATTCATCGTTAACGCACGGCATTGCAAATGCGCAATCGCGATTCCCAGATGAAGTCGCAGTGCTTGAAGAACTTGGCCTGAAGAATCTCAATGACATTGAAGCTGCAGTCAAGAAATACAACATTGATTGTGATTGGGAGCGCACAGGTGCAATTGACGTTGCAACGACTACTCACCCAACGTCATATCTCGATGAACTACGCGACGATTATGCACACCTGCGCAAATTGGGGCAAAAAGTTACGTGGCTAGATCGCGACGCAATGCAAGCACAAGTTCACTCACCTTTGTACACCGGCGGCTTATGGCGACACGACACTGCGGCACTTATAGACCCTGCACGTTTGGTGTGGGGCCTAAAGGCCACAGCCGAATCATTAGGTGTACGCATCTATGAAGATTCAAAAGCTTTATCAATGGAAAAAGATGGAGTAGGCGTACTTGTCACCACTCCTCTTGGTCGTATTCGTGCAGGCAAGGTTGCACTTGCCACAAATGCATTCAAACCGGTACTCAAGCGTCTTAGTAACTATGTAGCGCCGGTCTATGACTACTGCATGGTCACAGAGCCTCTGACGCAATCACAGCTTGACTCCATCGGATGGAAGGGCCGTCAAGGCCTCAGCGATATTCCAAACCAGTTTCATTACTACCGACTCACTGAAGACAACCGCATCTTGTGGGGCGGATACGACGCCGTGTATTTCTTTGCAGGAAAAGTACGCCAAGAAAATGAATCGCGTCCAGAATCCTGGGCCATGTTGTCTCAGCATTTCTTTGAAACATTTCCACAACTTGAAGGCGTTCGCTTTTCTCACATGTGGGGCGGCGTTATCGACACGTGCAGTCGTTTCTGTGTGTTCTGGGGTAAAGCAATGGGCGGTCGCGTGTCATACGCACTTGGCTATACAGGCTTAGGTGTCGCAGCATCTCGATTCGGCGCCGAAGTCATGCTTGACCTCATTGACGGTCGTCGCACTCGAGCAACAGCAACTGAATTCGTACGTACAAAGCCTGTGCCGTTCCCTCCAGAGCCATTTCGATTCATTGGTATTCAAGCCACTCGGTGGTCTCTTGATCATGAAGACAAGACCGGAACGCGCAATACATGGCTGCGCACCCTTGACCGATTCGGTCTCGGATGGGACTCATAGGGCTCTATCCCCTACGCTCTATACGTGTCATACGAGCCGAAAACCACTCAAGAAGTCGCTGATGGGCTTGCCGCACACGGATACTTAGCTGACGAAGGTCTTGTCACTGCCGTCTTTCTTGCACTCACATTGCACCGTCCTCTCTTTCTTGAAGGCGAAGCGGGTGTTGGCAAAACAGAACTCGCAAAAAGCATTGCTCGTTGGCAAAATGCCGAACTGATTCGTTTGCAGTGTTACGAAGGAATTGACGCAGCACAGGCTGTGTATGACTGGGATTACTCGCGCCAGTTGTTGCACCTACGCGCAGCCGAAGCATCTGGTGAAGCAGCGCAATCCGGGACCGCAGAACTTGAAGGCCAACTGTACGACGAGCGGTTTTTGCTGAAGCGTGCACTGCTTCGCGCTATTGACTACGGGCATACCACTCCCCCTGTATTGCTGATCGATGAAATTGACCGTGCCGATGATGAGTTCGAGGCGTACCTCTTAGAAGTGTTGTCAGACTTTCAAGTAACAGTTCCCGAAATCGGAACCTTTCGTACCGACAACCCACCCATCGTGATTCTCACGTCAAACCGCACTCGAGATGTTCACGATGCACTGAAGCGTCGCTGTTTGTATCACTGGGTTGAACATCCTTCGTTTGATCGCGAAGTCGAAATCGTGCGCATGAGAGTTCCTGAAGCAAGCGAAGTTCTTGCTCGTCAGGTTGCCGGCGCAGTCGAAGCACTTCGCGCCATCAATTTGTACAAGCCACCCGGTGTGGCAGAAACAATTGACTGGGCAGCAGCACTTGGCCGACTCGGCATCACAGAGATTGATGAAACAGTTCTCGACCGCACTCTTGGCACTGTGCTGAAATACCGCGAAGATCACAGTCGTGTTCGCGATCACGGAATCGCTGGCGTCGTTCAACAGGCATTCGACCGTGGCCTCCTTCACGGTTGAGTCAAACCCAGACCGACTCGCTGTCGGATTCGCACGCGTTCTTCGCCGTCTCGACATTGCAACACCACTTGATTCTGTTCTCACGTTCATCAACGCATTGTCTCTAGTCGGAATTGAAGATCGTCAGTCTGTGTATTGGGCTGGTCGCGCCACCTTGGTACGACGCCCTGAAGATATTGCAATGTACGACAAAGCATTCAATGTGTTTTGGGAGCATCGCGAATCAGTAGTAGCTGACGACGAAGAGCAACTAAAGGTCACCCTTGCGCTAGATACTGAAGACGAAGGCAGTGCAGACGGAAATGCAGATGCATCTGATGAACCCACCATCACGCTTCGGTTTTCCGGTGTTGAGACATTACGTGACAAAGACTTTGCTGAATACTCAAATGACGAGATGCAACAGGCACAGTTATTCATGCAGTCATTGCGTATGGCTGGCCCTCCTCGCCCGTCACTTCGCATGAAGCCGACGCGGTCTCGAGGCAAGCGCCCTGACATGCGCGCAACAGTACGAGCATCACTTGCAGCCAGCGGCGAGCCGATGCGGCGTCATTGGGTAGAAAAGGGCGACAAACCGAGACGCATTGTGTTTCTTCTCGATATCAGTGGCTCGATGGAGCCATATGCGCGCGCACTTGTTCGGTTCGTACATGCAGGCGTGGCGGGTCGTCAGCGTGTTGAGGCATTCACTTTAGGCACCAGGCTTACGCGCATCACGCGAGAGCTTTCTTCGAAAGATCCTGATCGTGCATTGCGTGCAGCTGGCGAAAACGTGCGCGACTGGAGCGGCGGTACACGCCTTGGCGAGACATTGCGTTTATTCAACAATGAATGGGGCGTTCGCGGCATGGCCCGTGGCGCAATTGTTGTTGTCTTGTCAGA
>CAIZMV010000078.1 GCA_903934195.1 uncultured Acidimicrobiaceae bacterium
AAGACGAAGAAGAAGGCATGCAGCTTGATATCGCCATGCAGTGGAACAACGGATATTACGAAGGCATCCACGGATACGCCAACGGTATTTCCACCACTGAAGGAGGAATGCACGTTGAAGGTTTCAAAACTGCTCTTACATCTGTCATCAACAAGTACGCACGCGACAAAGGCTTGCTGAAAGAAAAAGACGACAACCTTCTCGGTGAAGACATCCGCGAAGGAATCACGGCCATCATCGCTGTGAAATTGCGTGAACCGCAGTTCGAAGGCCAGACCAAAGCCAAGCTGGGTAACGTTCCCATGCGTTCTTTCGTACAGAAGTCCACCAACAGGTACCTGGCAGAGTGGCTTGAAGAGAACCCTGCTGAAGCAAACCGCGTTGTGAAAAAAGCAGTGTCTGCTGCGCAGGCTCGTCTTGCAGCAAAGAATGCCCGTAACGCAGTGCGTCGTAAAACAGCACTTGCCGGTGCAGGTATGCCAGACAAGTTGAAAGACTGCTCAAGCGGAAAACCCGAAGAGAGCGAATTGTTCATCGTGGAAGGTGACTCAGCTGGCGGTACCGCAGTTGATGCACGTGATCCTCGCACGCAAGCAATCTTGCCGATCCGCGGAAAAATTCTGAACGTTGAACGTGCTCGTCTCGACAAGATGCTCAACAACAACGAAATTCGTGCACTCATCACCGCTATCGGTGGCGGTGTTGGCGAAGAATTCGACGCATCGAAGGCTCGCTATCACAAGATCATTGCGTTGGCAGATGCCGACGTCGACGGAAGCCACATTCGTACGTTGCTTCTTACATTCTTCTATCGCCAGATGAAACCAATGGTGGAAGCTGGCTACATCTACATTGCACAACCACCGTTGTATTCAACAGAAGTGGGCAAAGAAAAGGTGTACCTGAAAGACGATCAGGCAAAGGCTGCGTTCCTTGCAGAAAAACCCGGACACAAAAAAGAATTCCAACGCCTCAAGGGTCTTGGTGAAATGGACTGGGAAGAATTGAAGAGCACCACCATGGATTCCATGACACGCACATTGTTGCAAGTCACCGTGGAAGAAGCAGCAATTGCAGACGAAACAGTCAGCGTGCTCATGGGCGACGATGTTGACAGTCGTAAACAATTCATCATTACCAACGCACGTGACGTGCGAAACCTCGACTTCTAATTTCGGTAGGGCCTGACTATGAGTGACAATCCAAACCTGTTTGATCAAATCCAACCAGTACCACTGCAAGATGAAATGGAACGTTCGTTCCTTGACTACTCAATGTCAGTCATCATGTCGCGCGCACTGCCAGACGTGCGCGACGGCTTAAAGCCAGTTCACCGCCGCATTATTTGGGACATGGAACAACAGGGCTTTCGTCCTGACCGACCATTCGTTAAGTGTGCTCGTGTAACGGGTGACACCATGGCGCGTTATCACCCACACGGTGACGGCGCTATTTACGATGCGTTAGTACGTATGGCTCAGCCATTCTCATTGCGTCATCCACTTATTGACTTCCACGGAAACTACGGCTCGCCAGACTTTGGTCCGGCTGCTGCGCGATACACCGAAGCACGTTTGCATTCACTAGCAATGCGTTTGCTTGATGGCATCGACGAAAACACAGTCGACATGATTCCGAACTACGACGGAACTTCAGAAGAACCACAAGTACTTCCTGCACGTTTCCCGAACCTTTTGGTGAACGGAAGCCAAGGTATTGCTGTCGGAATGGCAACGTCTATTCCGCCACACAACTTGGGCGAAGTCATTGATGCAACCATGCATCTCATTGACAACCCTGAAGCAACTCCTGACGACCTCATGAATTTTGTGAAAGGCCCAGACTTCCCATCAGGCGGAAACATTCTTGGTCGCGCCGGAATCATGGACGCGTATCGCACAGGCCGCGGAAGCATCAAGACTCGCGCCAAAGCGGTTATTGAAGAAAACCGCCAAGGCCGCATGGAAATTCAAGTCACCGAACTTCCATACCAAACAAGTTGCTCGTCAATTGCGGCTCGCATCGTTGAACTTGTAGACAGCGGTCAACTCGACGGCATTGCCGACGTAAACGACGCATCTGCCGGTGGAAAAACAAGCCTTGTTATTTTGTTGAAGCGCGATGCCAATGCAAACGTTGTTCTCAACAACCTATTCAAGCTCACTTCGTTGCAAAGCAGTTTCCCAGTGAACATGGTTGCATTGGTCGACGGCGTGCCTCGTACCATCAACTTGGCTGACGCACTCAATGGTTACGTACGTCACCAACTTGAAGTTGTTACACGCCGTACACAGTTCCGTCTTGATAAGGCCCGCGATCGTGGCCACATTCTCGAAGGTCGTCTGAAGGCACTCAAT
>CAIZMV010000079.1 GCA_903934195.1 uncultured Acidimicrobiaceae bacterium
GGTTGCACCACGTGCCAAACGCACTGCAGTACTTGTCGCTTCTGTTCCACTGTTCATGAAGCGAACACGCTCGCATGAAGGAACACGTTCTGAAATTGCTTCTGCCAATTTCATTTCCCGAGGAGTTGGTGCTCCGTAGGAGGTTCCGTCTCCAGCTGCACTGCGAATTGCTTCAGTTACTTTTGGGTGTGCGTGTCCAAGAATGATGGCGCCGTAACTTTGCACCAAGTCAATGAGTTCATTTCCTTCTACGTCATACACAAACGCACCTTCCGCGCGAGACACAACATATGGAGTTCCGCCAACAGCTTTGAATGCGCGGATAGAAGAGTTGACACCACCAGGAATCACCTTCGCAGAACGATCAAACAAAACTTGGTTCGAAGCAAGTCCGATGCCACGACACACAGTTGCGGTACAGCCTGCAGCGGCGCACGCATTGGCATCACAAAAAGGGATTGGTGAATTCATTACGTGTTTCCTTATGAAGAATATTCAGCGAACCAGCGCGTGAGATACGTGAGAATAATGTCGGCACCTGCACGCTTAATGGCCGTTAGTTGCTCAAGTGCAACTGCATCATGATCGATCCATCCACGTTCAGCAGCAGCCTTAATCATTGAGTATTCACCACTGACGTGATACGCAGCGACTGGCACATCGACAGCCTGGCGCACATGAGAAATGACATCGAGATATGAGAGCGCGGGCTTAATCATCACAATGTCAGCACCTTGTTCCAGGTCTTCAAAGACCTCACGCATCGACTCGCGGGTGTTGCGCCAATCCTGTTGGTACCCCTTACGGTGGCCGCCGCCTGCAATTTGTACATCGACAGCGTCTCGAAATGGTCCGTACAGAGCTGAGGCATATTTTGCCGAATAGGCCATAATTGCCACATTCTGATGTCCAGCACCGTCAAGTGCGGCCCGAATAGCCCCCACTTGTCCGTCCATCATGCCGCTCGGAGCCACAACGTGGGCTCCGGCCTCGGCTTGTGCCAGCGCAGCTTTGCAATAGATAGCAAGTGTCGCATCATTGTCAACGTCTCCGTCTGGCCCAACAATTCCGCAGTGCCCATGAGACGTGTACTCATCAACGCACAGGTCAGCCATGATGACCATGTCATCGCCCACTGCTGACCGCAGATCGCGAAGTGCCACCTGAACAATGCCGTTCGGGTCAAATGCCCCAGAACCCACTGCGTCCTTTTCAACAGGTATTCCGAACAAAATCACAGCGCGAACGCCGAGGTCGCGCAAAGCAAGAACTTCAGCCACCAAAGATTCACGGGTGTGCTGTACAACCCCGGGCAGCGACACAATCGGCTGGGGGGAGGCGATTCCTTCACGCACAAACAACGGCGCTACAAGATCTGAGACATGAAGGCGGGTCTCGGCAACCAGTTCACGCATGGCGTGAGTGGTGCGCAGTCGGCGAGGGCGTGAAACGGGGAAAGCCACCCTGTAATGCTATGGGCTATGGCCCCAGCAACGACAGGCGCCAAGTGTTACACCTCGGCGAGCACTCTTTCCGCGGTCTGAATCATTGATTCAAGTGTTTGTTCGGGCGCTACGGCCGAAACGTCAATTCCGAGAGCCGCTGCGACTTTGGCAGTTGATGGCCCCATCGCCACCACAAACGGTGGCGTCGTTGTTCCGAAAGCATCGAACCATGCAGTTGCTGCGCTTCCCGACGCAAGCAGCAATACATCCGCGGTCATTGCCGGCAACATCATTTCTCGCGTCGGCCGAAGTTGCACAGTGCGGTACGCAACTACCTGAGTCACTGTCCATCCTTTTGCACTCAGCGAACTGCTTAGCGAATCATCTGCCAAGTTTCCTTGCACCACCAAAACTGTTCCGGTGCCGTCTGGAAACTGCTCGGCAAGAACTTCCGCTCTCGCAGGATTTGCTGTCATCGTGACTGCAACACCAAGCGAACGAGCCGTGGCTTCACCAACAGCTGCGAGAGATGGAAAACGTTCTGCATCACCAGCAGCATGTGCAGCAACA
>CAIZMV010000080.1 GCA_903934195.1 uncultured Acidimicrobiaceae bacterium
ATAAAGACCTGTTGATGATCGTTGCCCACTGCAGAAAGTGCAGTTGCATCAGCGAGCTTCATTTGCTCCGGCGTGAGGACAGCTATCACTCTCTCAGCGTACGCCCGGTTCAATTACACACCAACGCAATAACTAGAGCGCGGCGACAACCGCCATTGCTGTTGTGTCTGTATGGGTGATAGAGACATGCCATGTGGAGACTCCATGCGCATTAGCAAGAGTCTCTGCCCTGCCTGACACGAGTAGATGAGGTGCCCCAGATGACATCTTCTCAATTGAGACATCATGGAAGTCGAAAGCGCCGAGGCCAACCCCGAGTGCTTTCATAGTTGCCTCACGTACAGCGAAACGCGCAGCAAGTGATGCAGCATCGTCGGTACGCCCTTCAAGCGATGTCAATTCGGCAGATGTAAACAATCGCTGGCGCAAGTGCGGACGGCGTTCAAGCAATTTGCGAAAGCGATCAACATCAACGGCGTCGATACCAATGCCCAACATTTCTATTGACCGTCAGTTCGCCACAAGTCGGCGCTCTCAGAAACCGGGTTAATCAACAAGTCAGCAATTGACACTTCTGCAAGTCTGTCTTCGCGGAATGTTCCTTCAGTTTCAGACACCCAGTCAACCAGGCGGTCATAACGGCGGTCGTACCCTTGCAGCACTTGGCGCGCAGTACCAGCGGCAACCGTGTCGTGGAATGCAACGTGCATGAGTGAAATACCCACGGTTGTTGAACCATGAACCTCTGGAACAAACACAACGGTACGACCATCTTTGCGACCGCGAGCAACAAGTACTTCTTGGTCAGCAGCGACACGGTGCTTCGTACCTACGAGAGTTGTATTTGTTGTTACACGAGACGTGAGGTCTTTTGCTACGCCACCACGATCAATGATGGAAACTGTGGCGTTGCGAGCATCACCGGCAATGGCGTACCTGGTGAAACCTTCAACCGATGCAACTGCAGCATCAAGTGACGCGAGCACCTTGAGCGTTGCATACGACAGATTGTCGCGCGATGCGCCGGCTTCAAGCACTGCGCGAACAAGAGCACGATCAAGGAGGCCTTCTTCGCTGCGAGAGATTCCGACGGTGACTGTCTTTGCTTGGTGCTTGATGGCGTCAATTGGGCGAGTCAATTCATCAATACTGCGTGTGAGCGCATCGATGAGATCATCAAGAAGAGCAGATGGTGAAGCGGTGCGACCAGTTTGGCGTTGGAACGCTTGCAATGGTTGAGGCCCAGTGACAATACGAAGAAGAGAAACCAAACGGACCGCTGTTGAGGCTTCGAGATTGCCGTCGTATTGGCCAGTTGCCAAAACTTGAAGGAACTGCTGAGTGACAGGAACGATTTGTGCTTCAACCTGGGTTAGCGCAGTGTCGCCACTACCGCCACGTCCGACAACCACTTCTACAACTTCACGTAGCTGGCGTAACGGACGAGCAAGTGCGTCAATGGCCAATGCTGCTTCGTATCCGAACAAGTGGCCGACCATCGAAGACAACACAAAGGCAAGCGCAGGGTCTGCAACCGGCACGTACACGACTGCTGCTGCAGCGGAATCAAAACGAGTTTCACCTTGTGTGGCAACAACAATAGGAATTGCTTTGTGAGCCTTGAAGATTGCGACTTCTTTTGCCACGTCGGTAGCAGTACCGTCGCTAAGGCCGGCAGCGCACACGAGAATCATTGGCTCGCACGAAAGGTCAATGTGCTTTTTATCTTCAGTGACATCACACGAAATTGATTTGTAACAAAGCTCTGACAGCTTGATACGCACCTCATGTGCAGCAACCGTGTTCGGGCCGTTGCCCACAACTGCCCAGTAACGCTTCATAGGTGCGTACTTCTGTGCGATAACACCAATTTCACTACGTTGCGCAATCACTGTTTCCATAGCCGCTGGCATATGAACAAGCGAATCAAGGATGCGATGCATACGGTCAGCATCAACCTTGCCCGTTGCCTGTGCGATAGCACACGACAAAATTGCTCCGGCAGCAACTTGTGCGTAGAACGCTTTGGTGCTTGCGACACTCATTTCAATGTCACGACCATCCGATGTGTAATACACACCGTGGGCTTTGCTGGAAAGCTCGCTTCCGCGACGATTCACAATTGCCAGTACTGCTGCACCGCGCGATGCGACGAGGTCAACTGTTCTGTTGGTATCAGTGGTGGTGCCACTTTGACTGACGGCAATTACCAACATGTCAGACATATCGGTTGACATTGCAAAACCTGAGAGTTCAGTTGCAGTGAGTGCCTCTACTTGAACGGAGGCATCAAGCAATGAACCAAGCACCGGAATAAGAGAAGTACCGGCGACGGCTGCGGTGCCCTGACCGATAACACGAATACGGCGAATCGATCCACTGGCTAAACGATCCTTGATCGCTTTTGGCATGGTGAACGAATCAAGATCAGGCACAAGTCGGCCATTCACTTCAAGCGTGCGACCACGAATTGTCTTTCGGAAACTGCGAGGAGCTTCAGTGATTTCCTTTAGTAGGAAATGCGGGGAATCACCGCGATCAATATCGCGCGTTGTTACTTCGGCAACTGCAACGTCGTTATCAGTAACCGGAATCTCTATTCCGTCATAGGCGATGCGAGTAATGCCTTCAACTGTGCCTGCTCCGTCTACGCGAAGGCGCACTACTTGCCCACGTGAATTGGGGTCGCCTTCTTTACGAGGCGTCTCGCCATCAAGGCGTACAAAGTGCACTGTCTCTTCAACAGTTCCGTATGGTTCGCTTGCAACAATGAAACGATCTTCAGCAAGACCGATATACAAACCTTGACCACTGCCGAACAATGCCAAGTACATATCGTTCGGGTCACTTGCAGTCATGTAGCCAATTGCGACTGAACCTTCAAACTGGGTAACTGCATTAAGGAATGCTGCTTGTGTATCAAGACCAGTTCCTCGACCGCGATCGACGATGGCAGGGATCACTTTTGCATCCGTTGTTATCGGATCTGCGAATCGCAAGTTATGGCGCTCACGCAATTCAGTGTGGTTATCAACGTCGCCGTTAAGTACCGCAACCGAAACCTGCTGGCCTTCAACATCTATTTCTTCACCAGTAACGGGGTGAGCGTTCGGCTCGGAAATGATTCCGACACTCGCCCACCGCGTATGGCCAAGCACCGCTACACGCGAATCAGGTACGGAAAGAGCAGTACGCAACAACGCATCTGCACTGACAGCATCACGCATGTGCTTAGTGTTGTCACCCAGTTCACCAATTTCTGCAGCTGCCTTATACACAAACACCAAAGTGGAACCGCTGTGGCGAACGCTGGTGTTTGTAAACAATGGATCAGATGTACGACCGGCCATCAGACCAGTTAGTTCGGATGACAATGAAGCAAACGAGGGAGATGTGACAAGAACGCTGATACCAGCAGAGTCACGACCACGAACTTCCATGCGGTCGATAGCCGAGAAGGCTTGATGAATTGCGAAGTACCCGACCAATGAGGATGCTCCGGCACCAGCACCTGCAAAAACATGTACCGCATCAGCTGCACGTAAACGATCGCGACGAATTGCCCACGACGCATCTTTCACACGCGACAAGCGAGCCACTTCAGCGTCGAGCGTGGCTGTATCAACATGAAGGGCGTCAATGCGAGCCTCTTCAGCTGCGGCCACTACATCGATGGCATCAAGTGATGCGGTAATCCGAGCAATCAATGCTGCATTGCCAACAAGAGCCTGAATACCTGCATCGCCCCGCAGCATTTGGTCGGCTGCCATGAGGGCATCAGCAATAAGTACGCAATCAGTGCCTGCATTCACTGCAGCTGCGAGTAAATCCTCGATGC
Source organism: uncultured Acidimicrobiaceae bacterium (assembly GCA_903934195.1). GTDB lineage: Bacteria > Actinomycetota > Acidimicrobiia > Acidimicrobiales > Ilumatobacteraceae > UBA2093. Next base: position 3,839 of record CAIZMV010000080.1, read on the forward strand.
TCTGTGACGTAGGCACACTGCGGGTGCTCGGCCGGGGCAGGATGCCAATAATGCCGCACATAACTACAGATTACCCTCGCCAGTTAGCCGCATTAGTGCGTTCCTTCAATAGACCCACCATGCAGATCGACAACTGCTTGGGCAAGGCGCATGGCAATTGACTCTGCCGTTATTTGATCTGCTGCTTCCACCATGACACGCACTAAAGGTTCTGTCCCTGAAGACCTCACCAAAATGCGACCATTGTCGCCTAATTCGGCTTCCGCAATTGCAATCTGATCAGCGATGTCATGCACGGGGTCATGGACACGATTCAGCGTGCGAATGTTCACGAGTATTTGCGGGTACGACTGCATGATTGATGCAGCTTGATCAAGAGTGACACGTGCGCGCGTGATGTATTCAACCAACTGCAATGCAGCCAACAGACCATCACCCGTTGTGGCATGCGCACGGTGAATAACATGACCGCTCTGTTCGCCACCTAATACGAAATCAAATTCATCGAGTGCAACAAGAATGCTGCGGTCCCCGACTGGCGTAATGACAACATCAATGTTGTTGTCACGCATGGTGTGGTGAAAACCAAGGTTTGTCATCACGGTTACCGCAACGCCTTTGTTGCGAAGGAGGCCACGGTGGGCAAGATCAACTGCTGCAATAGCCATGATGTGGTCACCATCAACCAACGCACCACTAGCGGCGACCGCGATGAGACGATCGCCGTCTCCATCAAAAGCAATTCCAATATCGGCACCTTCGGCAATCACTTGCGCGGCCAATTGCTGTGGCGCAGTTGCACCACATTTGTCGTTGATGTTGCGGCCATTAGGAGATGCATTAATCACTGATACATCTGCGCCGGCAGACATAAAGACTTCGGGCGCGACATGTGACATTGCACCATTGGCACAATCAAGAACTACTCGAACTCCGGTTAGTGCTTCACCGACAACGTTCAGACGATGTGTTGCGTACTCACCAAGAATTCCGGTGGCGTCGTGAATAGTTGGTTGTTCATGCAGAACAGGCTCCGACACCATGGCGTGCCATTCGCGCTCAATTTCTATTTGTTCAGCGTCGCCGAGCTTTGCTCCGCCCGATGCAAACACCTTGATGCCGTTGTCAGACCACACGTTGTGTGACGCGGTAATTGCAATGCCAACCCAGCCATATTGTTCTGCCGCATAAGCAATTGCTGGCGTTGGTACAACACCCATGAGATGTACGGCAACACCTTCAGCTGCGCATCCGGCAACGATGGCGTCTTCTAATTCAGAACCACTTTCTCGCGTGTCGCGGCCAATAACTATGGCGCTTGGGCGCAGCACACGAGCGGTGGCACGTGCAAGGTCACGGGCTAAATCAGTAGTGAGTTCGTCGATAGCGACGCCACGAACGCCGTCTGTTCCGAAATGCAACATGTATTGATCTCCTCGCGCACGGTGCAGAGCGCACCACGCAAATAGGAATCAGCGCTTGGTGAACTGAGGCGCCTTACGGGCCTTCTTGAGACCGTACTTCTTGCTTTCTTTCTTACGTGAGTCACGAGTAAGAAGACCAGCTTTTTTCAGTGCTGGACGCATTTCAGGATCAAGTTCAATGAGTGAACGAGCAATAGCCATGCGCAATGCGCCAGCCTGGCCAGTTACGCCTCCGCCAAAAATATTTGCGTGAATGTCGAATGACTCTTCACGCTCTACAACGCGAAGCGCTTCAGTGACAACCATGCGCTGTGTTGCTGTAGTGAAGTACGCCTCGATTGGGCGACCATTGACAACGATTTTTCCGGTACCGGCGCGAGTGATTGCGCGAGCAACAGCTTCTTTACGACGACCAGTTGTTTGGGTGAGAGGTGTGTTAGCCACGATGACTCCTTAGTAGCTCAGCGCGCCTTGGCAGCGCTGAGATTGAAAACGACTGGGGACTGTGCAGCATGAGGATGTTCAGGTCCTGCGTACACGTTGAGCTTCTTTACCATCTGGCGACCAAGTGGTCCCTTTGGCAACATGCCTGCGATTGAACGAGTGATTGCATCAGCAGGTTTACGATCGAGCAAGTTTTGGTATGTCTCGCTCTTCAAACCACCTGGATAACCGGAGTAGGTATACACCATGCTCTTTTCAGACTTGCCTGATGTCATAACGATCTTTGATGCGTTGATGATGATGACGTGATCGCCTGAGTCCATGTGAGGAACGAATGTTGGCTTGTGCTTGCCGCGAAGAAGACGTGCAACTTCGGTGCAGAGACGGCCAAGGACAAGACCTTCAGCGTCGATGACGTGCCACGCGCGGGTGATCTCGCTTGCTTTTGGTTGGTATGTACGCATAAGACTTCTTTCAAGGGAACCCACAACGGGCCGCCGGAACCCCTAAATGGGGGCTTAGTAAGGATAGGGGCGAAATATGCCTCTCGGCAACCGCGGTCTCAGGTAGAAATGACACTTGTATGGCCCTGATTAAGAAAACAGCAACTATTGCCTTGGCCCTGACCCTGTCCTCGGTCCTTTTATCCACTGCACCGCCGGCCGCGGCCACTTCTGGGATTTCTATTGTCCCAGGCCTCAATTCAGGAGTCAGCCAGATCTCGGAACCCGACTCGCAAGGAACTCGATATTTGGCTGGGAGCTTCACAGCATTCGATTCATGGGGAACCGGAGGTGGCGCCAAAGTTGACGGCCAAACCGGATCAGTGGATACATCATTTCCAAAAGTCACCGGAAAAATACTGGCGTCTGTTGCAGATGGTTCGGGCGGGTTTTATATCGGTGGCGATTTCACTGAAGTCGCAGGCACGTCTCGGACCAATCTTGCTCACATCAGGTCTGACGGTTCACTAGACAACTCATGGAACCCCACCGCAAACGGTGAAGTACTCACACTTGCAAAAGTTGGCTCCACTGTCTACATCGGCGGCAACTTCACCTCAATCAATGGCGCCGCACGCAAATACCTCGCAGCAGTCAACACAGATGGTGCTCTCAACGCGTGGAACCCTGATGCAAACCAACTTGTCAGGACATTAGTAGTTTCCAATTCCATCATCTACTTCGGCGGCGACTTCACCACCGTCGGCGGCACCACACGCAACCGCGTTGCAGCAATCAACACCGACGGCACACTCACCAACTGGAACCCAGACGCAAACGGTGTGGTCCGTTCAATCGTCGAATCCGGTTCCACCATCTACTTCGGTGGCGACTTCGCCACCATCGGCGGCATCACACGTCAAAATATCGCCGCAGTCAACAACACAACCGGCACACTCACCAACTGGAACCCCCCCAACCCAAATCAAATCGTCTTTTCTATTGCAGTATCCGGAAACACCATCTACCTCGCCGGATGGTTCACCGCCATCGGCGGCACCACACGCAACCTTGTTGCAGCAATCAACGCCGACGGCACACTCACCAACTGGAACCCCAACCCAAACGACCCCGTCTACTCACTTGCAGTCTCCGGTAACACCATCTACCTTGCTGGAGGATTCACTAACGTCGGCGGCACCACACGCAACTTTGTTGCAGCAGTCAACACCGACGGCACCCTCACCAACAGGAACCCCAACCCCAACGACTGGGTCTATTCACTTGCAGTTTCCGATAGCGCCATCTACCTCGGCGGTTATTTCACCACCATCGGCGGCACCACACGCAACTACGTTGCAGCAGTAAACACCGACGGCACACTCACCAACTGGAACCCCAACCCAAACTCGACTGTCAACTCAATCGCATTATCCGGTAACACCATCTACCTTGGTGGGCTATTCACCGCAATCGGCGACACCACACGCAACTTTGTTGCAGCAGTCAATACCGACGGCGCACTCACCAACTGGAACCCCAACCCAAATGGCAGCGTCTACGTCATGACAATCTCGGAATCTGTTCTATATCTGAGCGGTTACTTCACCACCATCGGCGGCACCACACGCAACTATGCCGCAGCAATCAACACCGACGGCACACTCACCAACTGGAACCCCAACCCAAATGTACTTGCCTACTCCATAGCAGTTTCTGGAAACACCGTCTACCTCGGCGGCAAATTCACTTCCGTTAATGGCACCACGCGTAACTACGTAGCAGCAGTAAACACCGACGGCACACTCACCAACTGGAACCCCAACGCAAACGAGTTCGTCAACTCAATCACAGTTTCAGGATCAACGGTCTACCTCGGCGGCAACTTCACCACTATCGGCGGCACCACGCGTAACTACGTAGCAGCAGTAAACACCGACGGCACACTCACCAACTGGAACCCCAACCCAAACGAGTTCGTCAACTCAATCTGGGTATCCGGAAGCATCATCTACGTCGGCGGCGACTTCACCACTATCGGTAGCACCACACGCAACTATGCCGCAGCAATCAACACCGACGGCGCACTCACCAACTGGAACCCCAACCCAAACAATGGTCTCAATTCATTTGCAGTTTCGGGAACCACTGTCTACCTAGGCGGATGGTTCACTACTATCGGCGGCACCACACGCAATGGTATTGCAGCAGTAAACAACACCACTGGCGCCGTTACCTCTATGCAATTGCCACCCGTAACTCCAGCAACTCCAGTGGCGACGGCACAAGATGGAGCGATTTCTGTGTTCGTTAATGCGGGAACAGCAATAGGCGGAACACCAAGTTCGTTTACCGTGAGTTCTGTAGAAGATGCGACAAAGTCCTGCACAGTGACAGGGTCATCAGGGTCGTGCACCGTTTCTTCTCTGGCAAACGGAACTAGCTATTCATTTGTTGCAGTTGCCACTAACGATGGTGGTTCTTCAAGCACGTCGGCTGCATCAAACACGGTGACACTAGCAGCAGCACCCACTACAACTGCCCCAGTAGTAACAACAACATCAGTCCCTGCAGTAGTAACTACAACTACCGTTCCCATAATTACTACAACAACCGTTCCAAAAGTCATTACGCCGATAGTGAAAAAAGGAAAGAACATTTCTTTTGCAACGATCAACAAATCAGCGAAAATATCCATTCCGAAAGGCGCAACAGTTGTTCTAAAGGTTGCAAAGTCTTCGAAGAGCAAATGTTCTGTTGTGAAGACAACAGTGAAGGCGCTTGCTGTGGGTACGTGTTCACTAACAGTTGCTGTTACGCCGCGTGCGACAACGAAAGTGAAGAAGCCGAAAACCGTTGTAACGAAAACGAAAGTAATCGTTACGAAATAGGTTCCCCGGGATAGCCCACATCCCACAAGGTCAGCCCGCAAGCAGGGGCAACCTGAGACCCATGGGCGCGGTCGCGGGCCAACAGAACTTCTCGGGTATCACTGGCTGGTCTGTGGCCAAGCCCCACGTCAACCAAGAAGCCAACGAAGCTACGCACCATTTGGTAGCAAAAGGCATTGGCCCGAATTTCGAACACCAGAACATTGTTGCCCTGGTCGACCCATTTTGCCGAATACACCCGACGATGCATCGAAGGAACGGGAGCGCCCTCGATGAGGTCTGGGCGACGACAGAACGCGGAAAAATCGTGCTCCCCTATCAGCGGATCAATTGCCAATGTCATGAGAGGTAACGACAGTGGGCGGCGAACATGCCAGGCGCGATCAACCAACATTGGATCAGGAGCTTCAGAGTTAAGAACTGTGTAGCGATAGCGACGCCAGATAGCGCTGTAGCGCGCATCGAATTCATTACTGACCCATTCAGGGTCTGACACTGCAACATTCGGTTTACACAACGCATTAACGCTGCGCACAAATGCGGGAAGCCGCGTCTCTGCTGGAATGTCAACAGTTATCACTTGACCGCGTGCATGCACTCCGGCATCAGTACGACCCGCAACATCAATGTGCACGCGATGACGCGCAACAGTTGAAATTGCATCAGTCAGTAATCCTTCAACGGAGTTAATGCCTTCGTTGATTACGAAACCACGAAATGCAGCGCCGTGATACGCCACACGCAAACGGACCCGCCGTATGGCGGGTCCGTTAGTAAAGTTCTGTTCCGGTTGAGACACCGGTATGTGCCTTAGACGAGTTCGATACGTACTTCAAGCGCAGCGTCACCGAGACGATGACCGAGCTTCAAGATACGTGTGTACCCACCGTTACGACTGACGTAACGAGGTGCGATCTCATTGACAAGCTTTGAGGTCATTTCTTTGTCACCGAGGTAACCCTCGATTTGACGAATGCGATGAACGCGCATTGGCGAATCGCCTTGTGCTTTCTTTGCTTTCGTAATGAGCTTCTCAGCAATAGGACGAAGTTCTTTTGCTTTTGCTTCTGTTGTCTTGATTCCTTCAGCTGCGAACAGTGAAGCGGCCATGTTGGCCATCATGAGACGTTGGTGCTGTGCACTTCCGCCAAAGCGGGGGGCGCGACGTGGAGTAGGCATTGTTGTGCTCCTTAATTCCTATGATTACGCGCGAAGCGTAAGTCCACGCTCATCGAGCTTCTGGATGATTTCATCCAGGCTCTTCTGACCGAAGTTTGTGATGTTGAGCAAGTCGTCGATTGACTTCAAAAGAAGTTCGCCGATTGTGTTGATTTGTCCGCGCTTCAAGCAGTTGCGTGGGCGCTCGCTGAGGTCGAGGTCTTCGATTGGCAAGTCAAGGTCAGGTACACCAACGTTGGCGCCCATTGGCTCGCTGAGCTCGAGTGACTGTGGCTCTTCTGACAATGTTGCAATGAGATCAACAAGTGAACGCAATGTTGCTGAAGCAGACGCCAAAGACTCGCGAGGAGAAATTGAACCGTCAGTTTCGATGTCGATAACCAAACGGTCGTAGTTGGTGCTCTGAGCAACACGTGTTGGCTCTACTTCGAACATCACGCGACGTACTGGTGAGAAAATTGCATCGATGGGGATTACTCCGATGATGCGGCTCTCTGCGTCACGGTCGGTGGAAAGGTATCCGCGGCCGCGCTCGACTGTGATGTCGAGTGCAAGTTGTGAACCAGCATTAAGAGTTGCAAGGTGCAGTGATGGGTTGAGAATTTCAACATCTGAGTTGGTTGGGATGTCGCCAGCCTTAAGAGTCATAGGACCCTTAACGTCTACGCGCATTACAACTGGCTCGTCGTTCTGTGACATAACAACAACATCTTTCAAGTTCATGATGAACTCTGTGATGTCTTCTGTCATTCCCTTGATTGTTGTGAACTCATGCTCAACACCGTCGAACTTGACAGTTGTGATTGCAGCACCAGGAATTGATGACAACAACGTA
>CAIZMV010000081.1 GCA_903934195.1 uncultured Acidimicrobiaceae bacterium
GCCGACATCACATTGGCAGTGATGGGTAATCTCATCGACTCAAAAACTCCCGGCGCTGCTGGCCGCGTAATGAAAATTGCCGATGGAGCATTGCGTGTTGCGGACCCTGTGTTGCGACGTACGCGCGCCAAAGCGTAAACCTGTTCGTTCAACCCGTGTAAGCCCTATTTGGCACAGATAGGTTGGGAGACATGAGCGCAATGAAACCAGATCTTTCCATTCCCGCAGGGGACTCACCTTCCGAACTTGTTCTTGAAGACATCACCGTTGGTGATGGTAAAGAAGCAGTTGCTGGCACAAATGTAGAAGTGCATTATGTCGGTGTCGCATGGAGCACACAGCGCCAGTTTGATGCTTCATGGGATCGCAATGAAACCTTTGAATTTCGTCTTGGCGCCGGCCAAGTGATTTCTGGTTGGGATCAAGGTGTCGCTGGCATGAAAGTCGGCGGACGTCGTCGCATCACTATCCCTGCTCATCTTGGGTACGGATCACAAGGTGCAGGCGGAGTCATCAAGGGTGGAGAAACTCTTGTCTTCGTTGTCGACTTACTAAACGTTAACTAGTCGTGTTCGGTCTGCATCTCTGGATTCGTAACTGATATGAAACCCGTTGTTGTCTATGACGGCGATTGTGGAATCTGTGAAGCTTCTGCACGGTGGATCATTGCTCACATACCTGCTGTTGATGTTGTCTCACATCATCAATACGGCCTTGCTCACATTGGTTCGGTGTGGTTTGTCACCGATGACGGTCGCCTAGAGGGCGCTGCGGCTGTGTCAGCAATCTTGAAATCAGCTGATGCCCGCGCATATCGCGCTATCGGTGTAGTAATCGGATTACCCGGAGTGCGCTCTATTGCCCAGGTTGTCTATTCACTCGTAGCGCGTAACCGTCGGCACATCTCGCGACTATTAGGCATGAACGCCTGCGGACTGCCGCAGAAATAATTTGTTGCGATAGTTCCCAATTGCTTCTGCGATAGACCACCCTATGAATGCCCTTGTTGTGTACTGCCATCCCGTTGAGGGAAGTTTCTGTTCTGCAATGCGCGATGCTGCCATTTCCGGATTACGTGCCGCAGGACACACGGTGGATGTCATTGATCTTGCTGCTGAACAATTCAATCCTGTGATGACCACTTCAGAGTGGAATACATATCAACGGGGAAATGGTGACATACCAATCGGACTTGAGCGTGATGTAGCTCTGGTGAAGTCTGCAGAGATCATCGTGTTCGTCTACCCAACATGGTGGGGCGGATTGCCTGCACAACTAAAAGGTTGGCTAGAACGTGTGATGTTGCCCGGAACAGCTTTTGTGTTTAATGAGAACAACAAAGTGCGACCAGGGTTGAGAAATATCCGGCGTATACATATTGCTTCTACATTTGGTTCACCGTGGCTATACGTACGTTTTGTGAACGACAATGGCCGACGCATATTGGCGAGAGCATTTCGAATGAACACTTCTTTGCAAACAAAAGTGTCTACATCAAGTTTGTACGCAATGGACACCGCCACTGATGCAAGCAGGAAAAGCTTCCTTTTGTCTTTAGAGAAGAAAATGAGAACACTATGAAAGTTCTTGTAGTGCTCGCTCACCCGTCACAAGAGTCCTTTGTCTCGTTTCTTTCTTCTGAAGTGCTTGCCGAATTGAAGAATGGTGGCCATGAAATTCGTCATCATGATTTGTGGGCTGAGAATTTCAGTCCAGTCTTTACTCCGTATGAACGGTTGAATCATGTTGGTGATGTTGCTGAAAAGTTGGAATCACTTCCTGAACTACGCCAGCACATTGAAGACTTGCAGTGGTGTGACGCATTGATTCTTGTATACCCCACGTGGTGGTCGGGTCAGCCGGCAATGTTGAAGGGCTGGTTTGACAGAGTGCTGATGAATGGAGTGGCGTGGGTACTTCCCGAGGGCGCAGCACGTATTCGGCCGCTCCTTACGAACGTGCGGCATTTGATCGTGGTGACTACACACGGATCAGGGAAATTCATAAATGCACTTGAAGGGGAGTCGGGGAAACGAACAGTTTTTCGCTCTGTTCGCCTGATGCTTCACCGCCGAGTTCGTTGCGAGTGGTTGGCGATGTACGGCATAGACAATGCAACGCTGCAACAGCGCCAGAAATTCTCAGGTCGTGTGCGCCGGCGAATTAATCGCGTGTTGAAGTAGCACGGTTCATTGCATCCTTGGTCTGTCTAGTACCGTCACATTCATGAAAATATTGCAGATTCAACAACTAGGGTCGCTCGATGACATCGAGATAGTTGAAATTGATTCCCCTGAATTAGCAACAGGGCAGATACGCGTAGCGGTCTTGGCTAGTGGGTTGAATTATGTGGACTCACTAATGATTGAGGGCAGATACCAAATAAAGCCCCCGGTCCCGTATAGGCCCGGTTCTGAAATTGTGGGTCGAGTTATTGAAGTTGCATCTGATGTGACGAACCTAAAAATTGGTGATCGAGTTTTCTCACCAAGTGGTGGCTTTGCAGATGAAGCGGTGCTTTCTGCAAGTCGTGTGATTCCAATTCCCGAACAGTTGAGCGATGGGCAAGGGGCAACGTTCATGCAGAGTTACTTGACTGCATGGTTTGCATTTCATAAACGGGCACAA
>CAIZMV010000082.1 GCA_903934195.1 uncultured Acidimicrobiaceae bacterium
CTGCATCCAATACTTCATCTGTATCAAGACATGGTTGTTCGACATCTTCACGCAACACATTGACAAGCGGGAAAGGCTGAGTCATTGGGCCAACACCAGACAAATCAAGCGCGTCAATGTCACTGAAATGACCCATGACTTTGGCGAGTTGCTCGGTGAAGTGCACGACGTTGGCCTCGTCGATGTCGAGGCGTGCCAGACGAGCCACTTTGGCTACATCAGCTGCGGAAATGGGGGTACCAGAAGGGCTCACGGCTTCTCAGCCTACGAGCCTCTGATACGGAACGGCGAAAACGAAACCTAGGCCTCTGGGTGAACAGGCGGAAATTCAGCCTGGCGCTTCTGAAGGAAGCTCTGAACACCCTCTTTAAAGTCCGACCGAGTGAACGACTTTTGCATTAAAACGAGAGCGTCCTTACTTGCGGTTGCCACATCTTTGCCGTAGTCGGAATAGACCTGACGCTTCATAACCGCCATTGAAGACGGCGACACATTCATCGCAAGATCTGATGCGTATGCAAGAACAACTTTCATGAGTTGATCAGCAGGAACAACTTTGTTCACCATTCCGATTTCGAGAGCTTCTTGCGCCATAACAATGCGGCTTGACATCATGAGGTCAAGTGCAGTTGCCTGACCAACAAGTCGTGGCAACACCCAAGAGATGCCGTACTCACCAATTAGTCCGCGCTTAGAAAATGCAACAGTGAACTTTGCAGTGTCTGCACAGAATCGCATGTCGCACATCAGTGCTTGCACCATGCCAAGGCCAGCCGCTGCACCATTGACTGCAGCGATGACGGGCTTTGGTAAACGAGTGATCTCGTCTTGCATACGACCTTCGACAATGCTTGGGCCGTCATCGTTCTTTGCAGTGTCGCCAGTTGGAATTGCTTGCAGTGTTCCCATGTCTGCGCCAGCGCAGTAACCCTTGCCTGCACCTGTAACAACAATGACGCGCACTTTCGGATCTGCGTTTGCAGCATCGAGAGCAGCGAAATATTCATTACCCATTCGACCTGTCCATGCGTTCAGACGATCAGGACGGTTAAAGGTGATGAGACCGATGCCGGGCTCTAGGACTTCATATAGACATTCACTCATGGTCTAGAACCGTAGACGCTTCAGGGGTCTCCTGAGAACGCAGACGATCAACTGCCAAAAACAGGACTGCCGCTACGAATACCCCGATGGCCACCCACTGGTTCAAGCGCATCCCGCCAACATTGTGACTGGCATCAATTCGAATGCTCTCTGTTCCGAACCGAAGCACGGTGTAGCCCGCTACGTACCAAGCAAATAAACGACCACGGGCCGGGTTGATGCGTCGCTCGAGACGAATCAATAGCCATGCCAACACCACGCACCCAACTGACTCATAGAGAAAGGTTGGGTGAAAAGTTGTACCAGCCGCATACCCAGCCTTCACTGCAACATTGTTCGATACTTCTAATGCCCACGGCAACGTTGTGGGTCGTCCAAACAACTCTTGGTTAAACCAATTGCCCCACCGACCAATTGCCTGCGCAATTGCAATGGCAGGTGCAGCACACGAAATAATCCACCATGCATCAAGACCGCGTTTGTGTGCACACCACCAGCCAACTGCAACTCCAAGAGTGACTCCGCCCCAAATACCTAGGCCACCTTGCCAAATCTTTATGGCATCAAACCACTGACCTTGGAATCGCTCATAGTCCGTAAGCACGTGATACGCCCGACCACCGATTACGCCGGCAGGAACAGCCCACATTGCGATGGAAGAGATGTCCTCTGTTGTGCCGACGCCCTTGTTTTCGGCGCGACGCCCAGCAATGCGAACTGCAACAATGACGCCAATTGCAATCATTAATCCGTATGCATTGAGACGCAGTGGTCCGAGATGAATCGAACCAGAAGATGGGCTCGGAATTACTGCAAGAAGAAAACTAAGTGTCATGCGGTGACGCGGTGCACGAATGCAACAGCACCCGCAAAGATGATGTCTTTGTCGTAGTCCTGAGTTGCAACGTGATAACTGCGTTCAAGCATTACGCGTTCTACAGGGCCGCCGTACGTTGCAGCTACCGCATCACTGTCACTTGGTTGCACAACATGGTCTTGTACTGAGGTGTACAGCAACATTGGCATCTTGATTGACGGGTAACGAGGCGCAAGCGGCGCAAGACCCTCAGACAAGAATGATTTCATTGCAGCAAGTGGTGTTCCGGCATATGCAGTCTCATGAACATTCGGATCTGCGATGTCTGAACCAATGCCATCCATTGTGACTGTGCCGCCATCAATCATTCCCTGCAACATGTCGATTACTTCTGATGGTTGCGGTTGCGTCGCAGGGTTTATGCACACAATGCCAAGAGCTTCTGGGTGTTGCGCTGCCATCCACAATGTCAATGCACCGCCCATCGATAAACCCATCACCACAATTTTCTTTGCGCGCTGTGAAAGAACTTGGTATGCCTTCTCAGCGTCTCCGCTCCAATCAGCCCACCGAGTTGGAATCATGTCTTCAATCGCAGTGCCATGGCCTGCAAGTTGTGGAAGTTCGACATGGAAACCTGCGGCCGCGCATGCCTCAGCAAGCCCACGCATAGAACCTGGGTTGCCAGTGAACCCGTGGAGGACGAGCACTCCGACATCGCCATTGCCATTATGAGAGAAAGCCTCTGCTCCTGGAATTGTTGGTGCTGTCATGGTGACGTCCTTTCGTTCGAACTAATCGTAGGGGTCATTGTCAGAGAGGGGTTGTTCCCACCATTCGGCGGGCACTTCAGAATCTTCCCACTCTGGAAATGGATAAATACAGTTCACGGGGCAGACCGGAAGACACTTATCGCATCCGCTGCACAGTTCCGGAATGATCACCACATCGGCACCAACATTGAAGATGGCGCCTAATTGCGGGGGGCAATGGCGAAGGCATGCATCACAATTGATGCACTCAGACATCTCGATGCGCATCGGAGCAAGTTTCCACTTCGGATTTCGCTCGTGAGTCTCAATGCGCTCGGTCCGTGTGCCTGTCATCTAGTTCATTGTAGGTGAGACCATTGGCACGGCCATGACGGGGAGTTTGACCCGAGGCGCAGATACTGGTGGACTAGGTATCCATGGCCCGCGCTGATCAACTCAAACGACAACGCAAGATTGATGGATACGCGGTCGCTGCCATTGCGCCGGTCATTGCGCTGATACCAGCCTGGCTTATTGCCGTTGCCGCATTCTGGTGGGTGTTCGTGCAGTTCTATTACGTGTCGTTTGCCCTCTTTGCATCCGCGTTGTTCTTTTCTGGTGGCCTGCTCTTCGTTCGTCCCATTCAACGACTAGCTCTTCAACGGTTGCTCGGCGCACGAACACCAACAAGAGCCGAGCGCGACACGTTGCAACGTTCATGGCACATCGTGGCGCAAGCAAATCACATTCCTCCAGGAAAGTTTGTGCTTGCTGTTGCAGATTCAGAGGACTTGAATGCATTTGCTTCGGGCGGTCACCTAGTTGTCGTATCAAGTTGGGCCATCGAGAACTTGTCTCAAGACAACCTCAGCGGAGTTCTCGCTCATGAACTAAGTCACCATCTGGGAATGCACACCATTGCTCTGACTATTGGACAGTGGTTAACAATCCCCATTGTGTTGCTCGCCAAAATTGGTTTCCTTTTGCAGAATGTTTCTCATGCAGCAACTGATGTGTTCATCACAAAATCATCCCTAGGTTCTTTTGTTGGAAAAACACTGACCGGCTTCATCACAATTATTTCCTTGCTCTTTCTTTCAATGATCACTGTTTCGCAATACATCGGTAATGCAGTTGGCAAGGGCGCAGAATTCAAGGCGGATGAAACAGTTGTCGCCATGGGATTTGGTCGTCAACTTCTGAACGCACTTCGCATCGTGGTGGAACAAGGCCAGGGCGAGAGATCTTCTCAATGGAAAGACCGTCTCATCACTGCCCACCCCCCTGCTCGCACCCGAATTGCCCGCATAGATGCTCAACTACGCCAAATGCCTCGGGGTAAGCACCGATAGCGTGAAACCCATGACGCGCAAGGGAACAACTACCTCATGACAAGCCTCCCGAATGACCCCTTTCTTGCCGCTGCTCGTGGAAAGCAGGCCACCCATACTCCTGTCTGGTTCATGCGCCAAGCCGGACGCAGTCTTCCCGAATACAAAGCATTGCGCGGCGAAGGAAGCATCCTTGACGCGATCAAGAAGCCGGAACTTGCAGCTGAGTTCACATTGCAACCCGTTCGTCGTCACAACGTTGATGCGGCAGTTCTCTACTCAGACATTGTTGTACCAGCGCACGCAGTTGGTTTCGGAATTGATGTTGCTCCCGGTACTGGCCCCGTAGCGCCATCACCACTTCGTTCACGTAGTGACCTTGCCCGCCTTCGCCCATTGCATCACGAAGATATTCATTACGTCACAGACACTGTTCTCGCATTAGTGAAGGAACTGAAAGTGCCTCTTCTGGCATTTGCGGGCGCACCTTTTACAGTTGCTAGCTATCTCATTGAAGGACGACCAAGTCGTACATACCAAAACACAAAGCGATTGATGCGCGAAGATGAAGTGTTGTGGCATGACGTAATGGAACACCTCGCACAACATTCTGTTGAATTCATCTCTGCACAACTTTCAGCTGGTGCAGAAGCATTTCAATTGTTTGATTCATGGGCTGGTGCACTATCTCGCAACGACTACGACAAATATGTGAAGCCCCACACAACATCAGTGTTCTCACAATTAGCTGAACGTCACCCTGGTGTTGCTGGTATTCACTACGGAATCGGATGCGATCATTTGTTGGAATCAATGAACACAGTCGGCAATGCAATCATTGGTCTCGACTGGAGAACTTCAATTCGCAATGCACGTACTCGCCTTGGCGCAGACACTGTTGTGCAAGGAAACCTTGACCCGGCTCTTGTGTTGGCAGGTTCTTCCATTGCACTTTCTGGTGCAGAAGCAGTTCTTGCAGACAACGCAGGGCACGCTGGCCACATCTTCAACCTCGGTCACGGGGTACAACCAGACACAGACCCCAGTGTTCTCACAGACATTGTGGCCTACGTTCACGAAAAGACAAAAAAATGAGTAACTCATCTCGAACTGCAGTGATGTTGATGGCGTATGGCACGCCACGCACCAAAGAAGAAATCTTGCCGTACTACACAGACATTCGTCGTGGGCGCGCACCTACTGATGAACAACTGAACGATCTCATCGCACGATACGAAGCAATTGGCGGCTTGTCTCCGTTAAAGCAGCTCACAGAAGCACAACGCGATGCGCTGCAAGAACAACTTGACCTCATTAATCCTGGTCACTACCAAGTCTTTCTTGGTCTGAAACATGCAACGCCATTTATTGAGGAATCAGTTGCAGAAGTTGCAGCCCTTGGTTTCACACGCATTATCTGCCTAGTGCTGGCACCGCACTATTCAACATATTCAATTGGCCAATACACAGACCGGGTACGTGCAGCCGCTGCACCGCACAACATTGAAGTTCGTGCTGTTGAAACGTGGGCACGTGAAGATGCATTCATTGATTTTCTGGCTTCGGATCTGCGGACAAAGTTGTCACAAATGCCGGAACGCACAAAAGTTTTGTTCACAGCACACTCGTTGCCACAACGAATCATCGACGCTGGTGATCCGTATCCGGAAGAACTTCGCGCGACTGCAGAACTCGTTGCTAGGAAGGCAGAACTAACCCGTTGGTCGCAATGGTCTATTGCGTGGCAATCTGCGGGACGCACACCTGAACCGTGGATTGGCCCAGACATCCTTGCTGTGATTGATCAGATGGCAACTATGCGCGACACCGATGAATCAGTTGATGGCATTGTGGTTTGTGCGTGTGGTTTCGTTGCAGACCACCTTGAAGTTCTTTACGACCTTGATCTTGAAGCATCTCAACGAGCAGCTTCATACGGCATGGCGTTTGCTCGCACCGCGTGCGTCAATAGTGACTCATTGGTCATGGCTGCGCTTGCTCGTAGACTCATCACTGCATGAGTGAACCCCGTCAAGTTGTAGTCATCGGTGCTGGTGTAGCAGGGCTAACTAGCGCGCTCACCGTGCTTACTAATTCGACTGAGCCAGTCAACGTGACGGTGCTTGAAGCAGAGTCACATGTTGGTGGCCGAATTCGCACGACAGAATTTGCCGGACTCTCCATCGATGAAGGTCCTGATGCATTTCTTGCTCGCGTTCCATGGGCTACGCAACTTGCAGCCGAATTAGGACTCAGTGCTTCAATGACATCGCCAACTGATGCCCATGCATCTATTTGGCACAACGGCATGCACAACATTCCTGGCGATCTCATGCTTGGCGTACCTGCAAAAGTTCGCGCGTTCGCAACATCAGGACTCATCTCTCCGCTTGGCAAGTTACGCGCCGCCATTGAACCACTGCTGCCAACGACTACTGATACTGACTCAATTGGTGAATATGTGCGCAGCCGCTTTGGCAATCAAATTCAAGAACGACTTGTAGACCCACTTATCGGAAGCATCTACGCAACAGATTCTGACCACTTCTCTATGGCTGCTGTACCGCAAGTCGCAGCACTCACCGCGAGTCGCAGCATGTTGTTAGCTGCTGGTCGCGCACGTGCTGCAGCAACTAAATCTCCTGCTGGCCCGATTTTTTCTACCCCTACTCGTGGGCTTGGTGCCCTCATTGAATTACTGACTCAACGAGTAACAGCTCTTGGCGGTCGCATTGTGACTGGTGAAAGCGTTTCCACAATTGAAAAAGCAAATGCCGGCTACACAATCAACACTTCGCGTGGTCAACACTTTGCTGATGCAATTGTTGTTGCGTCGCCAGCAAAACCAAGTTCACATTTCATTCGCCCGCTCGATACTCGCGCCGCTGATCTGCTTGGCCAATGGTCTCATGCTTCAGTAGTGCTGATCACGATGGCAATTCCTGCATCGCAATGGCCAGCACGCCTCACAGGAAGCGGATATTTGGTGCCAAAACCCGATCAGCGATGGGTGTCTGCAGCTTCATTTGGTTCTAACAAGTGGGCTCATTGGCGCCCAGACGACGGTTCCATGATTCTTCGCGTGTCGCTAGGTCGTGACGGACTTGAAGTGATGCATTTTGACAATGACAAACTCATCAATCTTGCGCTTGCCGATATGAAACTCCATCTCGGAGTTGACATGACTCCATCTGAAATTCGGGTTAGTCGCTGGGCAGAATCGTTCCCGCAATACAGGCCGCATCATTTTGCGCGGCTTGCCGAACTGGAACACTCGCTCGGTGCCGCTGCTCCTGGCATAGTCTTTGCGGGTGCTAGTTACAGAGGTATCGGAATTCCCGCATGCGTGCAACAAGCACGTTCTGCTGGCCAAGCCACTCTGGCTCACCTTGCCACGCTTCATTCGTAAATGACATGAGACGGAGTTCGTTTCTTTACGTATTTGCCGGGCTTTTTGTTGCGGTATCAATGCCCCCTTGGGGTTGGTGGCCACTTGCCTTTGTAGGAATAGCGATATACGGCTCAGCGGCTGTTAAACGTCGAGACAAATCCTTCTTGCCCGGTTTTCTCTTTTCATCTGCGTGGTTCTTGCCATCAATGGCATGGATGTGGTTTCTCACTGCGCCGGGGTACATAGCTGCAATTCTGATTTTTTGTGTGATGCATGGAATTGCCAGTTACATCGCAGCCAAACTGGCAACTAACGACAACTCCCACAGATCAGCGTTAGTCATTTGCCATTCGCTTGCAGAAGTTATGCGATTATCGTTTCCATTCGGTGGTGTACCACTTGCCACTCTCGCTATCGGACAAGTTTCTGGGCCACTTGCAGCGCTTGCACCTCTCATGGGTGGCATCGGAATTTCTACGGCAACGTTGTATCTCGCATTGACTCATCACCGCTTCCGTGCAATCTGCATCATCGGACTTCTGGTGTTCGTGGGAAATATGTGGAACAACACTCAGTCCACGGGCCGCACTCTGAATCTTTCAATTGTTCAAGGTGGTGGAGAACAAGGCACTCATGCAGTTGACACAAACCCACGCGATGTTTTTGATGTTCATATGGCTGCGACAAAGAGACTGCAACCTAACTCTCAACGCGATGCAGTGATCTGGCCAGAGAATGCCATCAGCATTACAAACAAGGGCTTGTTTATCGACAGCTCTGAGTACGCGGAAATTACCCAAGAAGCACAACGCTTGAACGTGCCGTTCGTTGTCGGTATTACCGAAGATGCAGGTGAAGATCAATTTACGAATGCGCAAATTGTCGTCAACCCAGATGGGTCAATAACTGGTCGCTACGACAAAGTGCGTCGAGTTCCGTTTGGGGAATACATGCCATTGCGTCCAGTGTTGAAGGCACTTGGTGCACCAACAGATTTGGTTCCGCGAGATGCACGCGCCGGAACTTCACGCGGATGGCTTGATGTCGCAGACACGCGCGCAAGTGTTGCAATTTCTTGGGAAGTGTTTTTCGGCGGACGTGTGAATGAAGGAATAGCCGACGGGGCAACCTTCATCATTAATCCGACTAATGGTTCTAGTTACACGTGGACAATTTTGCAGACACAACAAATTGCGGCCTCGCGCTTGCGGGCCCTCGAACAAGGGCGCGATGTTGTGCAGATTTCGCCCACCGGCTTCAGCGCCTTTATTGATTCTTTCGGAGTCGTTCACGAACGCACATCAATTAGTGAACAACGAGTAGTCGAGCGCGTAATTCAGCTTCGATCTGGCCGTACGTTGTACTCGCGTATGGGGAATGCGGTCTATATCTGGGCTGTATTGATTTCTTTTGCCTGGCTAGCCAGACGCCGTGCCCGAGCCAATCGGATTGGTGCCAGTTAGCCTCTACTGCCTATGTCAGGCGCCTACGACCCCAATGGCCCGTTGCGTGTTGCCTACCTCACGTATCGCGGTAAA
>CAIZMV010000083.1 GCA_903934195.1 uncultured Acidimicrobiaceae bacterium
AGCCAGGCTCTTTTCGAGAAGGAACAAGAAACTCGCGTGCGCCTTCGGGAGTGGAAGGCATCAAGAACGGTGTCTCAACTTCAATGAATCCGTTCGTTTCCATTTCCTTGCGAATAGCACTGTTAATTTGTGCACGCACACGCAAGTTCTTTTGCATCCGCTCACGTCGGATGTCGAGGTATCGATACTTCAGGCGAATCATTTCATCAACATCGTCTGCACGCGCATCAACAGGAAAAGGAGGCGGTTCTGCAGAGTTCAGAATCTCAACGACACAGTCACCTATTTCCACCATGCCTGTAGTAAGCGACGTGTTAACAGTTCCTTCCGGACGAGCACGCACGACTCCGGTAACCCTGATGACATATTCGCTACGAACATCAACATCGTTGTCAACCACGCATTGCATGATTCCGGAATGGTCACGAATATCGAGAAAGGCAAGATGCTCTCCGTGCTCGCGGCGGCGTGCAACCCATCCACAGAGGGAAACTGTCTGCCCAACGCTTGCTATATCTAATTCTCCACACATGTGGGTTCGCATTGCAGTGGATCTCATGGGGTGTGCCGCCTTGGCTGTCTCGGTCCAAGAACAGACGTCAGATGATTCTGAAGTTCGGTTGATGGAATAGTTGTTTGTTCGGATGTAGAAAGATTGCGCACGGTACAGGTGGACTCTTCAGCCTCTGTTTCACCAATAATCACTGCGACCTGTGCCCCACTTCGATCCGCGCTCTTCATCTGTGACTTCATGCTGCGGCCTTCAAAGGCACGATCTGCTGAGAAGCCACTGTGACGTAATTGATTCGTAATGGAAAGGGCATGGGTTCCACCAGTGGTGTCAATGACAAAAACATCCAACACCGGAAATCCGTATGTAAAGCATTCCTCTGCGTCACAAGCAAGCAATGTGCGGTCTACCCCGAGAGCAAAACCAATACCTGGGGTTGCAGGACCACCAAGGTCTTCAACAAGACCGTCGTATCGACCACCGCCGCCAACTGCATTCTGTGCAGAGTCAAGCGATCCAGAGACAAATTCAAAAGTTGTCCGCTGGTAATAATCAAGCCCACGAACTAACCGTTCGTTCACCACATATGGAATACCTAGCGAATCAAGCCCAGAGCACACGGCGGCAAAATGTGCAGCCGCATCAGTGCTGAGAAAAGCACCAATTGTTGGGGCGCCAGCAATAGCGGCTGCATCTTGTGGCCGCTTTGAATCAAGGACCCGCAGCGGATTGCGATCGAGTGTCGACAACGCTTCAGCACTCAGAGTCTCACTGTGAGATCTGAAATATGAACCAAGTGCCTCGACGTAGCGCCCACGATCACCTGCATCACCAAGCGAGTTAACAATCAGCGACACTTTGCTCAACCCAATGGCCTTGTAAAAGTCCCACCCGAGAGAAATGACTTCGACATCAAGTTGAGAATCATCTACACCCAAGACTTCGATACCTACTTGGTCAAACTGGCGATACCTTCCTGCTTGTGGTCGTTCGTAGCGAAAGTTAGGACCCGAGTACCACACCTTCCATGGAGGCGTTGGGCGATGCTGGGCAAAAGCACGGCACACGCTGGCAGTGTGCTCTGGGCGCAGAGCAATATGGCGACCACCCTTATCTGTGAAGTCGTACATCTCTTTAGTGACTACATCTGTTGCGTCACCAAGGCGCTGGAATACTCCGAGGTCTTCGAACATCGGCGGAATGATGTTCTGGTAGCCAGCTGATTCGACCCCGTCAGCAAAAACTTGCACCATGGCACGCCATCTACCCGCATGAGGCGGCAAGATATCGCGGGTTCCCGGGCTTGTTTGAAACGATGACACAGCCAATCAGGCTAGTCGGACTGCCCACCAGGAACGATGCGATATGCGTCGTACACGGAATCAATTGACTTAATAACCCGCAATACAGCATCCAAGTGATTGGGATCACCTAATTCGAATTCAAATCTCATCTTCGCTACCCGATCTGAGCCGGTATGGGTACTGCAGGCGACAATATTGACGTGCTGTTCTGACAAAGCATTCGCCACATCGCGCAACAGCTTGCTGCGATCAAGAGCAACTACTTCTACGCCGACGTTGAACATGGTGCCAGGTGAAGTTCTTGCCCATTCAACATCGATCATTCGAGTTGGCTCGCCTTCAACCAAAGATTCAGCGTTGGCGCAGTCTGAGCGATGAATACTTACTCCCCGACCCTTTGTGATGAAACCGGAAATCTCATCACCTGGCACAGGAGTACAGCAACGAGACAAGCGAACCAGAACATCTTCGAGACCTTCAACATGAATTCCTGTAGCACTTCGCTTTTCAGTCGTGATGAGGTCCATGCGCATGGGCATGGCCAACTGCTCATCGCTTCCTTCACGACGCATGGCTCGACCAATTCTCTGAGCGAAACCACGCGCAGACACATGATGCTCACCAATGGCGGCAAACAGCGTGTCGATATCTGTCATGTTGAGAGCTTCGAGTTCTTGTAAGAACGCATCAGATGTCCAAATTCGTTGAACGGGAAGTCCTTCTCTACGCAATTCTGCAGTTAAGTCTTCACGACCAGACTCAACCATGTCTTCGCGACGTTCACGTGTGAACCAGTTCTTGATCTTGCTCTTGGCACGAGGCGACTGAACGAAACCTAACCAATCACGTGATGGCCCAGCGCCTTCAACATTTGAAGTGAAGATTTCACATGAATCACCAGACACCAAAGTGGAATCAAGTGACACAAGTCGGCCATTCACTCGTGCGCCAACACACGAGTGACCAACTTCTGTATGCACGGTGTAGGCAAAGTCCACGGGAGTTGAATTGATCGGCAAAGTGATGACTCTGCCCTTTGGCGTAAATACAAAGACCTCTTCCTGTTCAAGGTCGTTCTTCAGGTCAGCCATGAACTCGCCAGGGTCTGAGATTTCAGATTGCCAGTCAATGATGCGATTCAACCAATCCGAATCGTTCGTATCGGTGCCTTCTTTGTAGGCAAAGTGAGCAGCAACGCCGCGTTCTGCGCGCTCATGCATCTCTTGAGTACGAATCTGCACCTCTAATGCACGACCACCTGGCCCAATCACCGTGGTGTGAAGAGATTGATAGAGATTGAACTTCGGCATTGCGATGTAGTCCTTGAACCGGCCAACGACAGGTCGCCATTTACCGTGCAAGCAACCAAGAGCGCCGTAACAATCGCGCACGCTGTCTACAACAATTCGAATTGCTACTAAATCGAAAATGTCATCAAAGTCACGGTCTTTCTGCACCATCTTTTCGTAGATGCTCCACAGATGCTTCCCGCGTCCGGTGACCTGCGCTTCAATGTTTACTTCCGACAACCTGGCAGACACTTCTGCAATAGCTTTTGCTAGGTACAGGTCTCGTTCTGGAGTTCTGGTTGATACCAAGTTGTCTAGTTCGGCAAATCGTTTCGGATACAGAGCAGCGAATGACAAGTCTTCTAATTGTTGCTTAACTTCTTGCATTCCCATGCGGTGTGCGAGTGGCGCATAGATGTCTAAAGTTTCCTGCGCGGTGCGCTGTTGCTTTTCAAGTGGCACACCAGCAAGAGTGCGCATGTTGTGCAAACGATCTGCAAGCTTTATGACAAGAACTCGCATATCTTTGGCCATTGCGACCAACATTTTGCGCATTGTCGCTGCCTGTTGCGCCTCACGAGAATCAAACTGCAAACGCTCTAACTTTGTGACGCCGTCGACAAGCATGGCAACTTCATCACCGAAATTGCGCTGAACGTCCTCGAGAGTGATTTCTGTATCTTCTACCGCGTCGTGCAAGAGGGCTGCTGCTAACGACACTTCATCAAGTCCGATATCAGCGACAATTCGAGCGACCGCTATCGGATGATTGATATACGCCTCACCAGACGAGCGCATTTGATTAGTGTGCGCTACTCGCGCAACTTCGTAGGCCCTATTCACCAGCGACACTGATGCCTTCGGATGGCGGCTACGGAAAGAAGTTAAAAGTGGCGCCAACTCTTCGATGGGCGCGTTCTGCTGACGCCTCCAAGGAAGAACTCGATCGGCAGTACCCATGGTCAAAGGTTAGCGACGAGACTTCTTTCGTGGGCGCGGTGGGTGACTCAATAGAGTCTCCACGGCCACAGGGGCTGGCGCAATGCCCTGGCTAGCGTCTGTTGCCGCCCGGGCAGCAGCGCGTCGACCAACTGGGGCACCGGTATGCATGAGGTGGGCCATATCTGCCCCGAGGGACAAGTGACCCTTCATCGAGCGATATTGGTCTGAGCGTTCCTTCAAGATGCCAACTAGTGGTGTCGCAATGAAGATCGATGAGTATGCGCCAGTTGCGAGACCGACAAGCAGTGCCAAGGCGAACTCACGAAGTGCAATGGCGCCTAGTAGCCCAGAGCCAATAACGAGCAAGCTAAGAACAGGAAGCAAGGCTGCAATCGAGGTGTTCAGAGAGCGCATCAGAACTTGGTTCATGGACACGTTGACAATGTCGCCGTAGGACACTTTCGAACCGCTGAAACGCTCATTGTTTTCATGAACTTTGTCGAACACAACAATGGTGTCATACAACGAGAACCCAAGAATTGTTAGGAACGCCACGACAGTTGCCGGAGTTACTTCAAGTTTGAAAACTGAATACACACCAACGCTGATTCCGACGTCGTGAACCATCGCGGCGATGGCCGACAACGCCATTCGCCATTCGAAGCGCCAGGCAATGAACAGCGAAACGATCAGGAAGAAAACCAACAAAGCATTGATGGCCTTGACTGTGATGTTGCGACCCCAGGTTGAGCTAACGGTAGAGACACTGACGTCATTAACTGTCGCACTGGCTGCTTTAGCTAATCCTTCTTGAATTTTGGTGCGCGTCTCGACTGGAAGGTCACCCAACTGAATACGGATACGTTCTGTAGATCCCGACGTCAAGGTCTGAATTTTTGCGTTATCGGTTCTGATTTTGTTATCCGCCAGAATCTCTTTTGCTTTCGCTTCAGACATGGTGCCAGCCACAGGCACTTCAAAGGCAACGCCGCCCTTGAAGTCGATACCAAGGTTCAAGCCTTGAGTAAACAAAGAGCCGACAGTGACCAAAAGAAGCAATCCGGAAGCAATAAACCCAATATTGCGACGGCCGTAAAAGTTGATTGTTGTTTCACCACGGAATAAACGTGACATTCCACCAGCCATTACGCCACCGCCTCTGAAATTTTGGCTTTGGCCACGCCAAGCACTCGCCCTCTGTTGAACAACTTCGTTTTGGCCAACAGAAGAACTGCAGGCCGTGCAAAGAAGTAAGACACCACCATGTCAGACAATGTGGAGAGACCCAAGAAGAAGGCGAAACCTCGAACAGACCCGACTGTGAGTTGCCACAACACGACTGCACCGATGAGCGACACAGTGTCAGCTACCAAAATGGTGCGCCATGCACGATCAAACCCGCGTGCCGCAGAGTTACGCAATGTGCGTCCTTGTTGTACGTCATCTTTGAGTTTTTCAAAGAACACAACATAGGAGTCAACCGTGACACCAACAGAAACAATGATTCCGGCTGCACCAGACAAAGTCAGAGCTAATCCGTTGGTCTTTGACAGCCAAGATATGACGCTCCAAAGCAATAATCCTGATACGCCAAGTCCACCGACAACAACGATGGCCAGAAGGCGGTAATAGAACAACAAGAACAGAAGCACGAGCAAGAGCCCGATGAGTCCAGACAAAACTGCCGCGCGCAATGAATCTTCACCAAGAGAAGCAGACACGGTCTGAACAGTTGGGGTATCAAACTTCACAGGCACAGCACCGAACTGCAAGACACGAGCCAAATCTTTTGCTTCGGTTTCAGTGAATGAGCCGCTTATCTGCACGCTGCCGTTATCAAATGTGGGTGTCTGTACTGTTGGCGCAGAAATTACTTCACCGTCGAGAATGATGGCGACGGCCTTTGTAGGACAATCGGCACCACCTGCAAAGCACTTTGTCGATAATGCATTCCAGACGTCTGCTCCGGCGGCACCACTACGGAGTTTTGCTACTACTACCCAACCACCAGCATCGACTTGCGCCGACGAATCGTTAGAGAAAACTTCTCCAGTTGCTTCAATGGGGCCGAGCAAATAGATCAGCCCATCTTTACGACCAGGAAGAATTGTTTGACCCTCCGGCAAACCAGTGATCGGATTTACAGTCTCAGCAGGAACAGTTGTCGTGGTTACTGCGGCAGTACGTGAACTTCCGATTCCACCAGCCGGTGGAGGCAAAGTTGTTGACGCTGGTTTCAGTGTGGTTGTGGTTGCACCCTTGACAGTTGTGGTGGTTGCACCCTGCACAGTTGTTGTAGTTGTGTTTTCAGGATTCTCTGCGACCTTCAAGACCGGGCGCATTTCGACAGCACCGGTGCGACCAATGGTGTCAAGAGCCTGCTGCTGATCTTTCACGCCGGGCAGGTTGACAACAACTGTGTTTCCTTGGCGAATGATTTCTGGCTCTGCTACTCCAATTGAGTCAACACGCTGACGAATAATGTCTACGGCGACAGAAAGTGCTGCCTCATCAACTTCCCCCACTGGAGTCATGGTGACCGAAGCGCCACCTTGAAGGTCGAGCCCGAGAGCAGGAAAGTTACCGGCAACAATGTTGGCGGTGAATGTTCCGCCAGCAAGCAGAACTATCCCCACAAGAGAAATAACTAAGCGGCGAGTCATGCTTTATTTCGTATCGTCCGAAGCGGCTTCAGCCGCAGGCGCTTTACGCGCAACAGAACTACGAGCCACGCGAATTTCAATTCGCTCTGAGCCGTGGCCGTCTGCAACATCAACCCACAACACATCGCCTTCGATGGCCGTTACAAAGCCGTAGATGCCCGAGTTCAAAATGATCTCATCGTCGACTGCGATAGAACTCTGAAGCAATTGACCTTCTTTGAGGCGACGGCGCTGAGGACGAAGCAACAAGAAATACATGGCGGCGAAAATGGCGCCAAAAAAGAACAAAGT
Organism: uncultured Acidimicrobiaceae bacterium; assembly: GCA_903934195.1. GTDB lineage: Bacteria > Actinomycetota > Acidimicrobiia > Acidimicrobiales > Ilumatobacteraceae > UBA2093. The sequence goes on from CAIZMV010000083.1 coordinate 7,001, forward strand.
GAACAATGGATTGCCATTGCTGTTTGAAGATGATGTTTCAGAGAGCAGGATTTCAATCACGACGGGTAATCCTAGCGACCAGAGACTGAATCAGCCCGATTTCCCTTAGGCCCACACGTCCAGAATGCCCCGCTTGAGGTCCGAAAAGGTGCCCTGCTGTATTGCGTGTCTCATGTCCTTCATCAACGAAATGGTCCATGCCAGGTTATGAACAGACACCAATCGAGACCCACTGGGCTCGCCGGTTTGGGCCAGATGGCGAAGGTAACCACGAGAATGAGATGCACAGACCCAGCATGAGCACAACGGGTCGAGTGGCTCGTCTGAATCTAGGAACTGAGCGTTCTTGATGTTCACCCTCCCCTGCGACGTCAATGCAGTCCCGTGGCGGCCGAGGCGAGTTTGCAAAACACAATCAAATTGATCGACGCCAAGTCCTACTGCCTCAACAAGTGACGCAGGGTCTCCGACACCCATGAGATAACGCGGACGATCTTCGGGAAGCTCGTCAATACACGCGGCAATGGACTCCACCATCTCAGCGCGACTCTCACCTACAGAAAGACCCCCGATACCAAATCCGTCAAAACCCACATCAACTGTTCGCCGAGCACTTTCTGCTCGCATCGCAGAGTTGGTTCCCCCCTGCACGATTCCAAACAGCGACTGGTCAGGTCGAGAGTGTGCCGCTTTTGCTCGTAATGCCCATGCATGCGTTCGTTCAAGAGCAAGTCGAACCACATCAGGCTCTGCAGGTAGCGATGTGCATACATCGAGAACCATTTGAATGTCTGCGCCAATCTTCTCTTGTGTCTGCACAGCAATTTCGGGCGTGAAGCGATGGTACGAGCCGTCATATGTTGATTTGAACGTCACTCCGTCATCATCAACCTTTGGATCGAGAGAGAATACTTGGAATCCACCAGAGTCCGTCAGGGTCAAACCATCCCAGCCACTAAACGAACCGAGGCCGCCAAACTTCTCAACAACGTCTGCTCCGGGACGCAACATGAGGTGGTACGTGTTGCCGAGAACAATGCGAGCACCGATATCTGCATAGTCACGCGCGCTGAGATACTTCACTGCACCGCGAGTGCCCACTGGCATAAAGCACGGAGTCTCATATGTCCCGCGATGAGTCGTCGCTGTTGCAGAACGCGCTGCACCATCTCGTGCGTCAATATCGAGTTGTACTGGAAACATGTAAACAGCCTTTACGAACGAGCCAACAGCATTGCATCACCAAAGGACAACAACCGGTATTGCTCTGAAATGGCCTCTGCATAAATGTCACGCCATCTTGTGCCAATGAACGATTCAATCATTAACAATAGTGACGTCTTTGGCAAGTGAAAATTGGTCAACATCATGTCAACAACTTTCCATTGGAAGCCTGGTGTTATGAACAAAGACGTACGACCCGTTAGTTGTCCTGACGCAGCAACTGATTCAAGAGCGCGAGTCGCTGTGGTGCCAATTGCAATTACTCTCTTTGCTTGTTCACACGCATCCATCACTCGCTGTTCCACAGAGTAAAACTCTGAATGGATGAGATGGTCTAACGGGTCATCAGTCGAAATCGGCTTAAAGGTGTCAAGCCCAACTACCAATTCAACCGTCTCTACAACCACCCCTTTTTCGACAATGCGCGCCATGAGTTCGGGTGTGAAATGAAGACCGGCCGTCGGTGCTGCAGCACTTGCCATTCTTCTGGCGTACACCGTTTGATACCGCTCGAGATCAGTGAGCGAACTGCGAATGTATGGCGGTAGCGGCATTGCCCCAATGCGCTGCAAAAGCTCCATTGGGTTCTCGTCAAGAATCTCAACAACAAACGTGTCGCCTGCTTCTGTACGCGGCCCTACGCGCACAACACGCTTACCGAAGTACTCAAGCACCTCGTCTGGTTTTAACTTGCTGGCTGGCTTTACTAAGGCTTCCCACAGTCGAAAGTCTGACGAACGCTGTTCCAGCAAGAGCACTTCTGCTGCCCCACCTGTTTTGCGATGAAGGGCTAACCGGGCGGGCAAGACTCGAGTGTCATTCACGACCACCACATCGCCCGCCTCAAGAAAGTCGACAAGGTCTGTCACATGCTTGTGTTCAATTTGGCTCGGGTGAGTAGCCACCAAGAGTCGCGCAGAGTCACGCGGCTCTACGGGGTGCTGAGCTATGAGTTTTTCAGGAAGCTCATAGTCAATGTCGGAAAGATTCACGCACTGAGGCTACGGGTTTGCAAGGTGTGAACGGGCAGCATCCATAGCTACTCGACCACGTGGCGTGCGAGCAATGAGGCCCTGCTGGATGAGGAACGGCTCATAGACGTCCTCCACAGTTTCTGGTTGTTCACCTACGGCAATTGCCAACGTTGTTAGCCCAACAGGGCCGCCGTCAAATTGTTCACACAAGCTTCGCAAGATTGCGCGGTCTACTTTGTCGAGACCAAGTTCGTCTACACCGAAAACCCGAAGTGCCTCTAGAGCTGTAGTGGAGTTAATGGTTCCGTCACCACGAACTTCTGCAAAGTCACGCACGCGACGCAATAACCTGTTTGCAATACGAGGAGTACCTCTGCTGCGACGCGCAATATGCAGTGACGCATCATCTGACAGAGGAACATCGAGAATTCGCGATGTTCGCTGAACAATCGCATCAAGTTCCGCAGCATCGTAATAATCAAGGCGAGCAACAAGTCCGAATCGATCACGTAGCGGACCAGTAATCATTCCTGTTCGGGTCGTTGCGCCAATCAGAGTGAAACGAGGCAATGTGAGCCTGATGGATGACGCTGCCGGGCCCTTACCGACAACGATGTCAATCTGAAAATCCTCCATTGCTGGGTACAAGATTTCTTCGACAGGTCGAGACAGACGATGAATTTCGTCAATGAACAACACATCGCCTTCTCCGAGTTTGGTGAGAATTGCAGCAAGATCGCCGGCACGCTCTAACGCAGGACCACTAGTGATGTGAAGCGCTACGCCCATTTCAGCAGCAACAATGCAGGCCATTGTGGTTTTTCCAAGACCAGGAGGCCCCGCCAACAAAATATGGTCTGCAGCTTGCCCCCGTTGTTTGGCAGCTCCGAGCACGATGTCGAGATGTTCTTTCAGCTCACGCTGACCGACGAAATCATCAAGCAAGCGAGGACGCAAGCCAACTTCATCTGCAACCTCGCGATCAGAAGCAAGTATTGGTTCAAGAAATTCATCCCGCACGACGGGCTCCTAACAAAGCAAGCGCATCACGCAACATAGTTTCAGAATCAGAGACAGATACAAGCAAGCGCATTGTGTCTCGAATTTCGTCTGTGCCGTACCCGAGCGCCGTCAATGCATCACGCACATCTGCAGCGCTTGACTGCACGGAATCAATTGATTCACCTGAACTCAGCCCATCAAGATGCAGTCGTGATTTCAGCTCAACCATGAGTCGCTCTGCAGTTTTCTTGCCGACTCCGGGAACGATTGTGAGCGCAGCCAAATCACCCGATGCCACGACAGTGACTAATGCGGTTGGAGAATAGGTAGACAGAATTGCCATTGCCATCGATGGCCCGATGCCATGTGTGGCGAGCAATACATCAAATGTGTCTCTTTCAATTCGCGACGTAAAACCAAACAGCGTTTGATTGTCTTCGCGAATGTGGTGATGAATGTGCAAGAACGTAACAACCGTTGGCTCGAGTTCGCCAAAAGTTGCCGACGTCACGTTGCACAAATATCCGACACCCGCCACCTCCAACAGAATCGTGTTAGGAGTGAAACGTTCAAGAACTGTTCCGCGCAGACTTCCGATCATCGCGCGCTCCGAGCAATAGCTGCATCACGTGAGGCAATGAAAGGGGCGATTGAACAATGACACAATGCAATTGCAGCTGCATCAGCTGCATCAGCCGGTTGAGGAACCGTTGCAAGGTTCAGACGTTGCTGCACCATGAGGGCTATTTGGTCTTTTGTTGCGCTTCCCCACCCCACGATGGTGTTCTTCACTTGTGACGGTGTGTATTGAGCGACGGCACAACCAGCTCGACTTGCTAGCGCCAACACAATTCCGCTCGCCTGGCCTACACCCATGGCTGTACGAACATTGTTCTGGAAAAACACTTGTTCAATCGCAACTGCATCAGGTTGAAACTGGGCCAGCAAAGACTCCATTTCGCCATGGATCTCAGCAAGTCGCTCATGAATTGGGCTAGAGGGCGGAGTACGGATGACACCAATGGCGACTGCACGGATGTTCTGATGAGAGGACATTTCCAAAACGGCGTACCCGCAGCGCGTGAGACCTGGGTCGATTCCGAGAACCACATGGGGGGACGCAGCGGAGGCCTGGGCGAACATATGTTTGATTGTAACCCACCCGCACGGGAGTGGGGTGAATATCAGCGAGAAGCCTCGACTGCCGCCACTAGCTCGCTCACTGGCCGGTAGGTGATGCCGGCAATTGCTCGATGCGCGTAGGTAATGACCCCAGCTGCATTGATGATAAAAACGCTCCGACGAGAGAATCCGAGGGGGCCAACGGTGCCATACAGCGACGCAACGGCCTTATCGGTATCTGCCAGCAGGGGGAAACCGAAACCATGCTTCGAGGAAAACTGATCATGGCTCGCAATGTCCTGAGCAGATATTGCCAACACTTGAGCCCCTACCCCTTCGAACGCTGAGAGTTCGTTGTTGTAGGAATTGAGTTGTTTTGTGCAAACGGGGGTGTCGTCACCTGGGTAGAAAACGAGCACGACTGGCTGTCCACGAAACGAGGACAATGACACTGAGGTACCGCCTGTCGCAGGAAGGTTGAAATCGGGGGCGAGATCGCCGACTGAAACTGCCATTATTCGATCTCCTGCATTAGTGATTCGTCGATGTCGAAGTTTGCATAAACGTCTTGTACGTCATCGCTTTCATCCAACATGTCCATAATACGCAGAATCTGGCGAGCATCGTCAAGATCTGTGACTTCAATAGTGTTTGCAGACACCATGGTGCTTTCAGCACTCAGAACTTCAATACTGGCAGCCTCGAGGGCTTCCTTAACCTCGTACACAACGGACGAATCAGTGAGCACACGCCATGTATCGCCATCTCGCTCGATGTCATCTGCGCCAGCCTCGAGAGCCGCAGTCATTACGGTGTCTTCTTCCACCGAACCAGACACAACAATTAGGCCACGGCGCGCAAACTGCCAACTGACTGCACCGGGCTCTGCGAGTGAGCCACCAAATTTTGTGAACGCGTTACGAACATCAGATGCGGTTCGATTGCGATTATCGGTGAGTACATCAACAAGCAATGCAACACCACCTGGTGCGTACCCCTCGTACATGATTGATTCATAATTCGCTCCGCCGGTTTCACCACCGCCACGCTTAATTGCGCGATCAATAGCATCTTTGGTCATCTGACCAGCTTTTGCCTTTTGCACCATGGTGCGCAATGAAGCATTTGTATCAACGTCCATTCCGCCTGAACGAGCCGCAACTTCAAGTTGGCGAGCAAGTTTCGCAAACAGCTTTCCCCGCGCTTTGTCAATGGCACCCTTTTTGTGTTTGATCGTTGCCCATTTGGAATGTCCAGACATTGGCTACACCTTTTTCTTGTTTGCGGTTATTGATACAAAATACTCGTGGAGTCGAGCATCATTTGACAATTCAGGATGAAATGATGCTGCCAACACATTTCCTTGGCGCACCAGTACAGGTTCATCGTTGATGCTTCCGAGAACTTCCACTTGATCGCCGACACGTTCGATACGGGGAGCACGGATGAAGACACCATGAAAATCACCGACTGAACTATTGATCGTTGCCTCGAAGGAATCCACCTGGCGACCAAAGGCGTTACGACGAACAGAAATGTCAATCGCTGAAAAGCTTCGCTGGTCGCTACGACCATCAAGTATCTCAGAGGCAAGCAAAATCATGCCTGCACACGTGCCAAAGACGGGCATTCCATCAGCAATGCGCGTAGCGATGGGATCAAACAAACCAGATGATTCCAATAATTGCGACATCGTGCTTGATTCCCCACCAGGCATCAGCAACGCATCAACAGAACTCAGTTGTTCCGTATTGCGGACTTCAATTGATTGAACGCCAATTGACGTTAAGCAATCAGAATGCGCAGCGAAGGCTCCCTGAAGTGCAAGTACACCAACCTGCATGTTCACCCGGAGGCCTCGCAGTCATGGCTTTCCTACCAACCGCGTTGGGCGAAACGTTGTGTTTCGTTGATTTCGTCCATGGCAATACCAGTCATTGCGACGCCAAGTCCGCGGCTCACGCGTGCAAGCACATCTGCGTCACGGAAGTGAGTTGTTGCTTCAACAATGGCTTTGGCGCGAGGCGCTGGATCAGCACTCTTGAAAATTCCGGATCCGACGAAAACAGTTTCCGCACCCAGTTGCATTGCAAGTGCTGCGTCTGCCGGAGTCGCAATGCCGCCTGCTGCGAACACGGGAACCTGCAATTTGCCGGTCTCTGCGATTTCTTGCACCAACGACAACGGGGCTTGAAGCCTTTTTGCCCATTCGAATAATTCAGCTGAATCCGCCTGTGTGATTTTGCGAATGTCTCCGAGAATTGAGCGAAGGTGGCGAACGGCTTCCACCATGTTTCCTGTTCCTGCTTCGCCCTTTGAACGAATAAGTGCAGCACCTTCAGAGACGCGACGCAGGGCCTCACCCAAGTTGGTGGCACCGCACACGAACGGAATAGTGAAGTCAAATTTGTCGATGTGATGGGTTTCATCGGCCGGAGTAAGAACTTCGGACTCATCAATGAAGTCAACTCCGAGTGACTGAAGAATTTGCGCTTCAACGAAATGACCAATACGAACTTTTGCCATGACTGGAATATGAACACTGGCCTGAATAGCCATAATCATTTCAGGGTCACTCATTCGCGCAACTCCGCCATCACGGCGGATGTCTGCAGGTACTCGTTCAAGTGCCATCACAGCGCATGCACCAGCATCTTCTGCAATCTTTGCTTGATCAGAGTTAACGACGTCCATGATGACGCCGCCCTTCAACATTTCAGCCAACCCACGCTTGACGCGTTGAGTGCCTGTTGATGACGAACCGTTAGTAGAAACCATGCCCTTAATGGTACCGAGGAGACATGATGTCACCCCGTGTGATTTAGGGATTTAGACGGCTGGAAAAGGAACCTTGGCTGGGTCAATTCCTGGAGCTACTGGCGCCAAAGAGTTCTTCCATGCCAACTCAACCCAGGTACGACCAGGAGTCAAGCGGACGTACTGGCTGTTGGCATCGAGAAGCGTGAACGGAACGCGAGCATTTCCGCGCAACCACGTGATCGGAATGATTCCACCATCAGTCATAACGAAGCCTGTGCCCTTACCAGTGGTGAGAGCGTTCGGGCTCTTGCGGTCTGCCTTGCTTCGTACGTATGTGACGTAGAGCACCACAACGTTCTTGGTATTGATTTGCCCGTCGTCAGCCATGTGTGGTTCAAGAACGCGCTTTGCGTTCTCACTGCTGCGCAAGAAGTTTCCAGATGCTGCATCCCATTTCCAATAAACGCGCACGTTATACATCGACACCTTTGCACCATCAATGGCGGTTGATGTCGCTGGCTTTGCATCACTGTCCGAACGGAACAGGAACTGTGGCTTTGGAGCTGCAGATCCTGCCGGAGCAAGGGTCCACAAGTTAGAAGTTTTGGCGTACAAGTTGTGCGGGGCCTTCATGGTCTTTTCGCGGTAGTAACCGCCCTTACCACGTGAGGCGCTGTAGCCAACGTTGACCATGGTGCTGGCATTAACAACTTTGGTCACGCGATAGTTTCCGCCACTCCAAGCGAACAATGGCTTGTTGTACGAAGCCATAATGTCGATGTCTTGTGTGCGGCCACTACGAATTGGCCCAACAGGATCACTGCCCTGACTGTGGAAAATTGCAGCAAAACGAGTGAGCGACTCAACGTTCTCTTCAAACACAACGTCGGCCTTGTTCAGACCAGTTTGTGGACGAGCTGCCGGATGGTTATCGATTTTTACGGCCAGAGCAACACGTGTTGCAGCAGCTTGGTCAGTAATGGGAAGACCAGTGAGTGGATACCCAGGAACTGGAGGTGTCGTTGTGTACGGGTCAACCCAAGCGGTTGTATCGGAACTTGATCCGCCGCCACCACAGGCAGCAAGAACAGATACCAATACGGTTGCGACTGTTAGACGAACAAGAGTGCGGTGTGATTTAGACATGTCAGATCTCCTTGAGAACAGCAATACGGTCAGCCAGTGGCGGACGCGCAAAACCCATAATAGACACAGCAACCGACGCTTTACTGGCATCCCCTGCTGAATCGGGAGTTGCAAACCACAACGGTTGAGCACCTATGCGCCCGAGAGGAATAGCGGCTGCTTGCTCAATGATTTCAAGGGCAGACACCATGGCTGGTGGGTACCGAGTTGCCTGACAGGCAGCAACATCAGCCCACATAACTATTCGTTCGTCAGCAACACGTTCGATGACCTTGCTCATGATCTTCTGGCCACCAAAACGTTGCATCGCGAAAGATAACGCCAACATGTACGTAGTGAGACCGATGTCACCGGTACGAAGACGCCACATAACGTGCGCCATCACCGCTTCCATTTCGACACGTCCCATTGACTTGAGAAATCCGGCAGAAACAATAATTGTCCCGGCTTCACCTGGCATGGCGACAGCAAGCGCAACCGGGTATTCAATACCGACTACTCGCAATGCTGGTCGTGCATCGCCTCCGACAACACAGAGCCCATCAACGACATTGAACAAACGAGCATGTTCGTATTCAGATGCTGGCAACCCGCCCACCATCTTGAGAACCACATCGTTAGCCGTGCGATACACATTCCACATGAAGCCACCGGAAACAGCAGCACCGACAAGTGCGGCGATGACTGGAATTCCGATGACGAAGCCAACTGCAAGAAAAACGATTGTGATAACAAGCGTGAGGGTCACGGGAAATGCAAGCATCCGACGAGTCATCAGTTGACTTGAGTCCTCGATGGGAATCCATTGACGTTGATTCATATGTCCTTTCGCAGAGTTGACAACTGTCAGCTCTTATCGCCCGTCACCAAGATGTGATCGCCGTAAGAAACGGTCTTCGAACCTTTTCAGCATACGGGGCACCTTAATGGTGGTGATGTTTGTTGCTTCCATGTGTAATGCACGTTCATACATCTCGATATACCGATCAGCAAGAGCATCCATTGAGAAACGTTGAGCATGCTCACGTCCGTTTGCCGTCAGCCGTGCAGATAATCGTGAGTCAACAAGTACCCGAGCAAGTGCCGAGGCAAGGCTGGCAACATTTCCCGTTTCAACGAGCAGAGCTGTCTCATCATCAGTTGCCACATTGCGATACCCATCAAGGTTGCTTGCAACTACCGGAGTGCCAGCAGCCATGGCCTCAAGAAGCACAACACCAAATGATTCACCGTGCAACGACGGCGCGCAGAAAACCGATGCTCGGCCCATGCGACTGATTTTCTCTGCATCAGAAATTCGACCCAACCAGTCAATGCGCGTGTCGGAGGCGAATCGAGTCTTTAGTTCTGCAGTCTGTGGACCATCAGAGGCAATCCACAGACGTACGTCGGGTGGAAGCTTGGCGAGGGCCTCTAGCAAATTGCTGAGACCTTTTCGTTCTTCATGGCGACCAATAAAAAATATTGCATTTTCTCGTGGGCTCGTTGATGGAGTTGAATAGTCACCCAATTCAATGCCGTTGAATAAAACCTCGTAGTCGCCGCCGATGTAACGCTGCGCTAATTCAACTGCATCTTTTGATACAGCAACACGAATATCAATCCGCGAAGCAACCCATTTCAGTTGACGAGAAAAAGTACGGTACGCAGCCGACTCACCTGCTGAATGGAAAGTGGCAACAACCGGTGCCATCTTTACGAGCAACGCTGTTAACGACGGGCCTGGCACCAAGGGTTCGTGTACGTGCACCACATCGAACGCTTCATCGTTTAGAGCGCGAATGGTGCGCAATGCAGCTGACGCATCGGGGGCAAGCGGCGCAATAGAACCATTCACTGCAGTCGGAAGACTGTTGCCAAGCGGGGTAACGAACGCATCAGGCGGCGGCCCGTCACACGGGCCAAGAACCCTGACCTCGTGCCCCTTTGCGCGCAAACTGCGTGCCAGCCCAAGGACTTGTTGCTGAACGCCCCCAGGAATCGTGAGGCTGTACGGGCTCACTATTCCAATTCTCAACATGCAGGCTAGGTTACGGGAATGCTTAAGGTAGATGCTTCTTTCCGTCCCGCCCTCTCCATCGTGGCCTCGCCCACCAAGAGACGAGCCATTCTTGAACTCGCTGTTGAGGCTGAGAACAAGGGAATCTCGGGCCTTGCCTGCCCGAGTCTTGGCGGAACTATGGGACTATGTGTCTCTCTTGCGCATGTCACATCGCGTATCAACTACTGGACATCGATTCAACCGATCTATTACAGCCACCCAGTTGAAATGGCGAACACTGCTTCACATATCAATGAAATGTCAGACGGACGGTTTCGCCTCGGACTTGGTGTGAGTCACGGACCAGTAACAGATCGACTTGGTGTTGAACCTGGCAAGCCACTTGCTGACACAGCGGCCTACGTTGCAGCCATGCGTGCAAACGAACGCTTCGGCGGACAATTGCCTCCGATTTATCTCGCAACTCTTCGTAACAAGATGTTGCAATTGTCAACAGAAATTTCCGAAGGTGCCATCTGGGCGAACGCTTCACTGAGCCACATGGCACAACAGCTTTCAGAAGTGCCTAATGCAGTCCGTGATGATTTCTTCTTGGCAAACATGATTCCTACTGTGATCGACGAGGATGTCGAGGCTGCTCGTGCAGTAAACCGACGCACCCTCACCGGATACGTCTCACTTCCCAATTATCGGAACTACTGGCGTGCAGCCGGATACGTCGAAGAGATGGATGCGATTGAAGCCGCAATCGAGGCTGGAAACAAGGACATTCTTCCGTCACTCATGAGCGACAAATGGCTGGATGACAACACCATCAGCGGATCCGCATCGCATGTACGCGCACGTTTCGAAGAATGGGCCCATGCAGGCGTTACCCCAATTGCAGTGATGTCATCAACAACAGGTGGCCAAGTAAAAGCCATCAACCAGTTATTCGACGTTTATAACTGAGCCAACAAATCAGTGACGTGAGCCTTTATCTCGTCACGGATACGCCGAACATCTTCAATTGACTTCCCTTTTGGGTCATCAAGCGGCCAGTCGACATAACGCTTCCCCGGAATATACGGACACGTATCACCACAGCCCATAGTGACCACAACATCAACTGCATTCAATAAATCATCATTGAATTTCTGCGGTACATAGGTCGAAATATCTATTCCGATTTCATTCATAACATCAACTGCAACGGGGTTCACTGTTGCTGCTGGTTCTGATCCACCCGACAAAATCACGACGTCTCCATTAGAGAGTTCGCGAGCAAATCCGGCTGCCATCTGCGAACGGCCGGCGTTATGAATGCAGAGAAACAAAATGCCACTCATGAAGATGCTGCTTTGTCTGCCCACAAGGTTCTGATAATCAGAAAACCAATCAAGCCACCTACGAATTGCATCACCGCGAACATTGGCATTGATTCTGGCGCAATACCCGCAAATGAATCAGAGAACATTCGGCCAATACCTACAGCCGGGTTAGCAACGCTGGTGGATGAAGTAAACCAGTACGCACCTGTAATCCAGGCAGCGACAAGTACTGCAACGTTTGCACCAGCCCTTTTTCCTCCCCAGATAACTAGCAACAAGCCAACGGTGGCTACTACTTCAGAAAACCACGTTGGTCCGCCTGTGCGTACCTTGGTTGACATCTCTATGAAGGGGTGCGCAAACATAATGTTTGCGATTACACACCCGACGATTGCACCAGCAATTTGAGCAACAACGTCAGTGATAAGGACAGCCACGGAAGAGTCTCGATCAACGAAGTAGCCGACCAAAGACACCACCGGGTTGAAAGATGCACCGGAAAGTGGACCAAAGATTGTGATGAGCCCAAGAAGGGCTCCGCCTGTTGCAATGGCATTAGCCAACAATTGAAGCGCCACATCTGACGTGAGATTCTGGGCCATGATGCCCGAACCAACAACCGCAATCACCAATAGTGCAGTGCCGAGAAACTCAGACAGCGCGCGCCTCGTCATTAGCAACCTTCTGGCCCGCAACAACTACCTGTAGACGGCACGCCAAGCATGATTGGCATTGTCTTCAGCGAAGAATCCTGAGGTGCATCTGCAAGAACTGTGTACCACTCCCATGGCAATTCGCCGCCCTTGATCCACACTTTGTCTTGGACAGCGAAACAGCACGTTTCACTTTCCTGAACCTCGATGGGCATTCCCATTGCTATTGCGGATTCAATTTTTGCTGCTACCTGTTCAGTGTCTTCTACTTCAACACCTACATGGTTAAGCGTTCCTGCTTCTCCGTGACCTTCGATGAGAACAAGTTTCAATGGCGGCTCGGCTATTGCAAAATTGGCATACCCTTCGCGAACCTTTGCTGGGCCAACACCAAACATCTTGGTGTAAAACACGATTGCATCATTGAGATTGCCCACATTCAGTGCAAGTTGAACTCGTGACATTTATTTCCTCTCATCAGAAGTTCCCAGAGTGGCTACTTTGATACCTGTCAATATACCCCACATTGATGAGTATCGATGTATCATTCGTCTATGACAAACGCCAAACAGATTCAACTCGGCAAGGGACCGCTTGCCGATAATGCAGCAGCTTCCTTGGCGCCCATGTTTGCGGCACTGTCTGACCCCACGCGTTTACGGCTTTTTGATCTGGTTCGTCGTGCAGGACGAGACGGCATATGTTCGTGCGACTTGACTGAACCGCTTGACCGGAGCCAACCCACAATTAGTCACCATCTAAAGGTGCTACGTGAGGCTGGCCTGGTGGAATCACGCCGTGACGGAACATGGA